>JAZNYR010000214.1:0-7746 GCA_045594525.1 Clostridia bacterium
ATATATCGCGTACAAAGTACATATCGCAAATTCCGCCGGGAATTTATATCGCTAAGTTTAATCGCAAAGCAATTAAACTTATTATATCACTTTTTTGCCTTTGAGTCAACAAAAACAGCATTTTTTACCTTCCACAAATCACCCTAAATATTCCTTTAATTCTTCCATGCGGGAAAGCATTTCCGCTCTTCCCGTATCGTAGGCGTTTTGTAATTTATCAGGGTTATGCTCAATCCGACCCACCGCCAGTTTTTGCGGGGGACGAATGACAAACACCTCTCCCCGTTCCTCTTTTTTTATAATCTCCTCAATGACTTTGTTGTACTCCTCATGCCGTTGTTCCATGACTTTTACGATTTCGGGATACTTTTTCAAAGCCAATTTCATCAACGGAAGCAAGGCTTCTTTTCTTTTTCGGTATTCCTTTGGCTGGGTCAGGACAATCACATTTTTATCATACCCCAGCTCTTCAAAAAAGGAGAATGGAATGGGGTCGGAAATCCCGCCGTCCAACAATCTCAAACCGTCTATTTCCACCACACGGGAGACAAGGGGCATGGACGCAGACCCCTGAAGATAAGGCAAACAATCCCTCCCATCCTCACACAGGGAATAAACGGGTTTTCCCGTATCTACATCTGTGGATACGGCATAAAATTTCATAGGATTGGCATTAAAAGCTTCATTGTCAAACACATCTAAGGTTTCGGGAAGCTCACGGTAGCAAAAATCTCCGCCGTATAAGTCCCCTGTGCGAATGAGGGAACGGATACTGCAGTAGCGCGGGTCCTTGCAAAACCGCTTGTTGTAACGAAGGGCTCTTCCAATCTGCCCCGATTTATAGTTACAGCCAAATGCCGCCCCTGCAGAAACGCCTACAAGACCGTCATATTCTATCCCCTGCTCCATCATCACATCAATGACCCCTGCGGTAAACATTCCCCGCATGGCGCCTCCTTCTAAAATCAGACCTTTCAAGTTGCTCTTCCTTTCTTATTCCACAGGCTCATACTCTACCACATAACCCATACTTTCACACAAATATCGTAACGGAACATAAGCACGGTCATTCACCAGACAAGCAGATGTCTCCATTTCATAAAAAGTCTCATTTTTTCTATAATGCGTTTCTCCAAAGCCGAACCAATAAAACGCATCAGCAATAATCCCAACTCTATTGGGATCATCATCATTCCAAACCACATCATACTCGAAAATCTCTGCACATTCTCTTACAGGTATCTGAATTCTTCCTGTTTCATCAACAAAAAGCGGGTTTTCTAAATGCAATAAAGTTCCGTCAAGGGTAATTTCAATTTTCTGTTCTTTTATAAATTCGGTCACCTTAACCACCGAACTTTGTGTTCTCATATCGAACACAAACTCATATACCCCTTTTTCATTTCGCTGAATCTGATGCTTTTGTGCAAGTGCTTCAATCGTTCCGTCCGTACAAGCCTGCAAAACACATTCTTCTATTTGTTCGTAAAGGGGTGATTCTTTTAATTCTTTTGGAAATGCAATACCATAAGGCTGAAGAATTTCTTCCGTTCCATCGTTATCCAAGTAAATTGCATTGCAAGTCAAATACGGTGAACTAAAAAGAAAATTTGCTTCCCTGTCATCTGTAATCGCAATTGCTGAAATCGCACAATCTGCCTTCCCTTGTGTCAGTGCAGTCAACATGACGTCAAATTCATTATAGTCCACATACTCAATATTAACACCCGCTTTTTCTCCGATGTAATTCATAAGGTCAATATCAAAACCTACCAATTTATCGTTTTCATAGGATTGAAACGGAGGAAAATCCGCTGAAATCGCTACCTTTAGCGTTTTCTTTTCTTCTCCCTGGACACAAAAAGCCACAGAAAAAACCATTCCAATCATCACTAAGAACAATACTGCTTTTTTCACTATAATTCCTCCTTCTTTACCGTCACAACCACAATTTCAGGTGGGTTATTGATTCTGGGCGGAAGTACGGTGTACCCCGCACCACGACTGACTACCATATCCGTACCGTTTTTGTGATACACGCCCCTGTAATATTTGGGAAACAGCCCTTGTCCGGGAGCAATCAAACCGCCCAAAAAGGGCAATATCACCTGTCCTCCGTGAGCATGACCGCAGAACACCAATTCCGCTTTTCCCGCATAAATGCTAAAATGCTCCGGTCTGTGTACCAACAAAATCCGATATCCATCCACTTTTTCTTGTAATTGCTTGGAAAAATACTCCTGTTCCTCTTCCTTGTTGTATTTCTTAAAAAATCCCGGGTCCTTCAATCCAATCACCGTAACGGAATCTGTCCCTTTTGTCACGGTTGCTGTTTGGTTTTCCAGTACAGTAACACCCAATGTTTCAAGACCTTGTTTAAAATCGGCATATTCCTCCACTCTTGATTCATGATTCCCGGGAATATAGTAAACCGGGGCAAGCTTCAAAAGATTCTCTGCCAGCTTCAGGGAAATGTCAGGCTTTGTGTTACGGGAATCGATAAAATCGCCAGTAATCACAATCATATCCGCCTTTGCACCTTCCAAAAGTGCAAGCAGTTTTTCGTTCCCCTCACCGTAAGAACCATTATGAAAATCGGAAATCTGAGCAATTTTGTATCCGTCAAAGCCGGTGGGGAGTTTTGGATTGGAAATCACAAGTTCATTTAACTCTATGTTCAAATTATCACATCCTCAAGAAAAATCAAGCAATTTTCTTCCTTTCCATTTTAGTTTTCCCTTTTGTCCGACCCCAAATGAATCATACATATCCGAACAAACCTCGGACTGACACTTCACCGGAGCTGATTATTTGTTGTGTGCCGTCAGGGAGCAACACCTTTAGTTCCCCGTCATCCGTTATAGTGACAGCTTTTGCTGAATATTCCGAATCTACCTTTATGACGCGGACTTCACGACCCAAGGTAACACAAAGACTTCGGTATTCCTCTATGGGAAAACTGTTTTGCTCTAACAGCCCTTCGTATTCCTCCATACGGTTACAAATCGCGGCAACCAGTCTGTTTTTATCCCATTCTTTTCCCGTTATCAGTTTTAAAGAGGTGGCAATTTCCTTTAATTCTTCGGGAAACCCCATTTGATTCACATTGACCCCAATCCCTATCACCACATGAACCATTTTATCTGCCTCTGCCCGCATTTCTGCCAAGATTCCGCACACTTTCTTTCCTTCCAGCACAATATCATTGGGCCATTTGATGCCGGGCAACACTCCCGTCACATCCTGTATTCCCCGACAAACCGCCAACCCCGCACACAAGGTGAGCTTCATCACCTGACAGGGAGGAAGTTTAGGATATTTCAAAACAGATAAAAATAATCCTTCTCCAAAAGGGGATTCCCATTGCCTTCCCCGTCTGCCGCGACCTTTTGTCTGCCGTTCTGCCAAAAAGATACTGCCGTTTTCCGCCTTTTCGCTCATACTTGCCGCCCAATCGTTGGTAGAGGTGGTACTGGGGGTGACAAACACCTTCCGTTTTGTCTTTAACAAAGAGGAAATGACACCACCGTTCAGGTACCCCTGTTTGAGACGGTATCCCATAGGAGGGCAGAACTTAATTTCATAACCCGTGTCCGTTAGTTGGCAGATTTTCATTTCCACATCCGTTGGACTCAAATTCAGTCGCTTGCATAATTTCTCAACAGAGAAGTATTCCGAAGATTCCTGCAATACATCCAATAGGGGTTGATTCATGATGGGGTCACCACTCTTTCTTTACGATTAAAATAAGCAACCGCAAGGAAACAATTCTGTTTTCCTTGCGGTTACCACTATTTCCTGTAATGTTAGTTCTTACCGTTCCAGTTCAAACCAATCTCTGTTGGGAGTCAGTTCGGTCCAGGTTTCATATACGCCGTCTGCCTGTCTTTCGTAATTATGAGAGTTGGTTGCTTCTTCTACTGCATAGTAGTACCAAGCAGTCTTCGCATTATCGGGCCATTTAATTGCATCTGCATGCAGACCTTCTTCATTGACAAAACGGAGTAACATTCTGTTGATGATAGTCATCGCTTCTGCTCTTGTGATGTATTCATCAGGACGGAAGGTACCATCTTCATAACCTGCAATCCATCCCTTGGAAACGGCATCGGCAATGTATTTTTCTGCCCAGTGACCGGAAACATCGCTGAATCTATGGGTTGCATCTTCATTCATGGTATCCATGTGAGATGCGATGGTAGCAAACTCGGCTCTTGTAATGTACTCATCGGGTCTGAAGCTACCGTCTTCATAACCTGTTACATATCCGCCATTCTGCATGGTGGAGATTGCATTATTAGACCAACGGTCTGCTTCCACATCGCTGAAACTATTTTCTTTACAGTAGATAGGATCTCTTACTTCATCAAGAAGGAGACGGAAAAATACTGTGGTGATTTCTTCACGGTCAATATTGTTTTCCGGTCTTACATCCCCTTCGGGATAACCTACAATGTAAGCAAAATGGTCGCCTGCATTCAGCTTATCGGCACTTTCGTTTTTGACCCATTTGGGATACAAGGTAATATCCTTTGTGATCACCAGATCTTCTGTTACTTTTTGGGTCAGTTCTTCGTCAGTATACCATCCGTCAAAGCTGTATCCGTCTTTGTAGGGAATTTCCAGATCTTCCACATGCAGGATACCGCCATCTTCTACTTCGATGGGATCAACTCCTTCTTCGTCAAATGTGACGGTGTGATCATCGTCTCCGCCGGAGCTGTAACCTTTTCTAAGGATGGTGCAGTATGCATAAGCTTTTTCAGGATTGGTCTGATAATCCACTTTCAAAGAAAGGGGGCCGCTGTTTACTGCAGTTTGTACCAAAGTGAACCCTGTCATCTTACCGGAAACTTCAAAAGTACCGTATTGTGTGGTTTGTGCACCGACGCAGGTTAAGGTCAGGTCACTTAAATAAGTGTCCAGATTATCATATAAATCTTTTGCTACCACATATCCGGGACGGTTGCCGCCCGCTTCTTTACCAACAACCTCAACGGTAATGGTCAAGGTATTGTTGTCTGGTCCTTCAGTCAATGTACGGACATCGTTTCCGAAAATCAGCTTCGCGTTGTTGTCAAACCCTGCCATTTTTCCGTTTTCAAAAAATTCAGCAGGAACAACAAAGGACTTAGGATATGTAATTTCAATTGTAAATTCCCCTGTAATATGCAGACCTTCCAGTTGTTTATTCAACTGTTCCAGTCTTACGGGGTCCGTATTGGTGTATCCCAATACGGTCTTCCAGTTGGTATAATAGAATGTGTACTTATCCCGTACATTTTTCATATTCAATGTACACCGATAGTCAAACTTAGGGAAGGCTTCAGAATCCCTTTTTGTGACGCTGATAGAATTCCCCGATGCTGCGCTGATTCCGCTCTCGGTTTTTGCAATCTGCATTTTTGCTGTTGTGTCAATGCTGTCGAAATAGTCAGCAGCAAAGGACATTGTGCCAAAGCTCAATAACAGCAACGCCACTAACAGCAAGCAAGAAATTTTCTTAATCATGATAATCGACTCCTTTATTTTTTATTGTACCATAGGTAAATATTTATAGTAAAGCCCGGCCAATGTGGCATAAGCGCTTCCTGTAAGACGAGAAGCTACCAATTGATAGGCCGCACCTTCCTGACCGTTTTTCAGATAAGCGTAAATCTGGGATTTATCCGCCGAGGACAAACAGCCCAGCACCGTATTATACGCCAACGCAATATCCGCACCGCTTGCAACAGAGGCAATTGCCGAGGCGTAAGACAGGTCAATCCCCTGGCTGTAGTCCACCGTACCGCCGCTTTGGGTGGTTGGTTCCTGAGTTGCTTTTGGTTTGGGTTTGAAATCATATTTTGGTTTGGATTCAGATTTCGATTTTTGCTCAAGAGAAGCTAACTCCTCTATCACTTCTTTCGGTAACTCAATTGTTTCCGGTAATTCGCCGGATTCTATTTTTGCCGTTATTTTTTCGGCAACATCCATTTTATCCATTGCAACCCTGCCCAGCTTCAGCAATCCGCTGGGAAGCAAAACACATGCAATTGCGATAATGACCAGAGCAATAACAGCAATCCATACAATTTTTCGCCACATTCTCTTTCTTTGCTCCTTCATAGACGCTCTCTCTTTATCATATTTTATATGTATTATTATTTTATCACTTTATCAAGATATTGTCAATGTTTTTTTGAAAATTTTACAAGAAACCAAAAAATAATAGAACCCACCGTGCCGTTTTATATCGGGAAAATTTAACCTGCTTTCGCAGGTGGGTATCCGCCCATCTGCATTATAAGTCCCCTGGCCAATAATGGGGGGCATTTACGCCGCAGACGGAGTCGGGATTCCCTTTTCATTTTTGTTGGTTAAATTTCGCTCCGATTGTTTACGCACACAGCAGGTTGGCTACTATGTATTTCACTTAAACTATGTATTTTATTCTTCCTCTTCGATTCTGCGGGTGAATTCCGCAAAAACGGTATCCAATTCCTCGTCGTCTTCCACAATCAGAAGCAAATCCTCATTGGGATTTTCCTCGTCCTGAGTCAGCTTCATGAAGACAACCTCCGTATCCTCGCTCTCCTCCTCTTCTTCATAAACAGGTGTCAGCGCCAGATAAGTGAAACCGTTCATTTCAATGGTATCCAAGTAGGCAAAGGATTGCTCCGTGCCTTCTTCATCGTACAGTACAATCAATTCTTCATCCATGATTCGTACCTCCTAATTGTAATGAATAATTTATAATGAATGATGAATAATTTGTGGTTGAAAATCGACTTTCGATTTTCTTTTATTTCAAATGCAGAGCATTTGTTCCTCAATTTTTCATGATTCAATATTCACTGTTCATTGGTTTCTTTTTATGAAACTATTGTAACCCAAATTTGCAAAATAGTCAATGGAAATTTCTTCTCAAACCGATTACAAATTTATGACAGGGTTTTCAGATAGGTTTCCAGAATCAGCACCGCAGAAAGAGAATCAATCTGTTCCTTTCTTTTTTTGCCGCGGACATTGGTCTGGTTCATAATCTGTGTGGCGGAAACGGTGGTCAACCGCTCATCCCAAAGAATAACGGGTAAGCCTGTTTTTTCCTCTAAAAGAGAAGCCAACTCCCGTGTCAGCTCCCCTCTCGGACCTACAGTTCCGTTCATATTCTTCGGAAAACCCAGCACAATTTTTTCCACTCCGTGTTCCCGAATCAGTTCTTGCAATTCTTTTACAAGCTTTCCGGGATTTCCGCCCTTTCGGTGAGGCAGGGGTGCCGCCGTCCAACCCAAGGGGTCAGAAAGAGCAAGCCCTACCCTTGCATCACCGTAATCAATTCCTAAAATTCTCATTTCTTTGCTTTTACATCCAAAGCAGCCGCAGTAATATCCTTAGCGGTCAGATGATACAGTTCCATCAGCTCAGCAGGCTTTCCGGAACGGCCGAAGGAATCCTGTACCCCGATTCGCTTCATGGGAACAGGGCAGGTTTCTGCCAAAGCTTCTGCAACCGCACTGCCAAGACCGCCGATTACATTGTGTTCTTCTGCAGTAACAATGCAACCTGTTTCTTTTGCAGCTTTGGCAATCAGCTCAGTATCCAAAGGCTTGATGGTTGCGATATTAATAACGCGAGCACTTATTCCCTCTTCCTTTAAAAGTTCATAAGCCTGAAGCGCTTCGTTAACCATAAAACCTGTTGCGATAATAGTAACATCGTCACCTTCGCGAAGCTCAACGCCTTTTCCAATCTGAAAATCATAAT
>JAZNYR010000215.1:0-2336 GCA_045594525.1 Clostridia bacterium
AATTTTAATGTATCAAACAAATTTTACAGAATAGCTCTTGAAAAGCTTCAGAAGTTATTCGATGATATAATTGAAAATCATAAAAATCCAGAAGATATTATTTTAAAATATACTTCTGCTGAAGCTCTTTCTGACTTCAACCAACTTTCTTTTGCTTTCAATTTATTAATATCTTTCTGGTCAAAAGAAAAAAGTTCGAATGAAGAAAGTTTAATAGAATTCAAAAACAGATTTTATGAAATTTCTAAATTATTGCTTACAAATTTATATAATGCCGATATTTTAGCAAATGAAGAAACCTTCTGCACTCTCCCCACCTCTCATCAATTTGCAATTTATTATGTCCTCGCAATTGAAGCAGAAGATTTCAAGGAAAAGATTTCTTTGCTTCGTCAGGCAATAAAGCAAGCAACCGAATTAAAACAGCTTGTTACATTTACTCTTGAAGAATTCAAAAAGGAGCAAACAAAATTAGCCAGAGACAAACAATTATCTGCTTCACCAGAATTGCTTGAAATGGCAAAAAACATAAAAGCACTTCTTAGCAATTACGCTGAGGATGACCCAGCGCTTATTGCTATTAAGCAAAGCCCTGTTTACAAGCAGGTTGCTCACCTGATAGAAGACTAATTTAGGAGTTTTTATATGACAAATTCACCACTTTTATCAATAGGTATGATTGTAAAAAATGAATCACGGTGTTTAGAAAAGTGTTTAAAAGCACTCGAACCAATTCGCAATGCAATCCCCTGCGAGTTAGTTATTGCTGATACTGGCTCAACCGATAACACAAAAGAAATTGCCCAAAAATTTGCTGATTTGGTGTTTGATTTTACTTGGGTTAATGATTTTTCAAAAGCCAGAAACGCGGTAATTGAGCGCTGTCGTGGCAAATGGTGTTTAACTATTGATGCAGATGAATATTTTGCTGGAAATGTTGAGGATTTAATATCTCTTGTTAAAGACAGCAAATATGATAAATACGATTTTGTAAATATTGTTATAAGAAATTTTACTGACCCTGAGATGAAATCCTCATACTCTGATTTTTTTGTATCACGGATTTTTCGTCTTGGAAAAGGTTATAAATACCAAAAAGCTATTCACGAGTTTATCCCTATTAATGACACAACAAAATCAATCATTTCCCCAATGTGTTCCGTAGCCTTTGGCGTTAGCTCCGGCCGTTCAATATTCAATTTTGCAATGTCTTTGAAAAATACACCGGTATAGTATTCTGCAATTTCCCAAGGCGTTTTCTTTTGTGCCTTGGCGGTTTTCATCATTTTATCTTCCCCATCATCAGAATCGGAAACCAAATGTCCCACATCGGTAATATTCATAACATGCAACAAATCATACCCATTATGTTTTAGCACTTTCCGCAACAAATCCATAAACACATAAGTTCTCAAATTACCAATGTGCGCATAGTTGTAAACCGTAGGTCCGCAGGAGTAAATCCGCACGGTATTTCCTTCCAAAGGTTTAAATTCTTCTTTCTTTCTGGTTAAGGTATTGTACACTTTTAACATCATTCATTCTCCTTTTTATCATCCGTTAATCGTTCTAATTTTTCCAATCTATCAATACGAGCCATCATTCTGCAAATATCCTGAGCGGACGGGTCAGGCAAATGCACTTGATCCAATTCCACAGACGGCACATATCTTTCATTTCCTTTTTTCACCACTCTGCCTTGAGGCCCTACTACGGTGCAATTGTCTTCCACATCGGAAAGCACCACGGTGTCTGCACCAATCATCACATTATCCCCAATGGTTACCGGCCCCAAAACAGTAGCTCCTGCACCAATTAATACATTGTTCCCCACTGTAGGATGACGCTTTCCTGTTTCTTTACCGGTACCGCCCAAGGTAACCCCATGATAGATGGTACAATTGTTGCCAATAACTGCAGTTTCACCAATTACCACACCCATACCGTGGTCAATAAACAATCCATCTCCAATGGTGGCAGCCGGGTGAATTTCAATTCCGGTCTTCTTTCTTCCTCTTTGTGACACCCATCTGGCCAAAAAAAATCTTTTATGTCGATAGAAAAAATTTGCAATTCTATGATTTACCAATATTTTAAATGCCGGATACAGCAACATTACTTCCCAAACACTTTTTGCCGCAGGGTCTCTTGCCGCTATGGATTTTGCTTCGTCTATCAGTCTCATAGGATGCCTCCTTTCTTACTCGTTTCCTATATTAAAATACGCCCCTATACCTAAGTATAGAGGCGTGTAATCGCGGTTCCACTCTACTTCGTCACCGACCGAAGTCCATGACCTTATACGCTCTGTAACGGGAGCACCCGTTCCGACCTAC
>JAZNYR010000216.1:0-9267 GCA_045594525.1 Clostridia bacterium
TTCCGGGAAGTTTTATTCCCGACCAGTTTGTCAACCCTGCTAATTCTCATGCCCATTTTTCCACCACCGGTCCCGAAATTTATGAAGATACGGACGGGAAAATAGATATTTTTGTTGCTGGTGTAGGCACAGGCGGAACCGTTACGGGAGTGGGCACATATTTAAAATCCAAAAACCCCATGATTCAGATTGTAGCAGTAGAACCTGCCTCCTCTGCCGTTTTGTCAACAGGAAAAGCCGGTGCTCACAGTATTCAGGGAATCGGTGCGGGATTTGTTCCGGCGGTTCTCGATACTAAAATTTACGACGAGATTATCCCCGTGTCCGATGAAGATGCCTTTGAAGCCGGCAGATTACTGGGAAAAACAGAGGGCATTCTGTCAGGAATTTCTTCCGGCGCTGCCCTCTTTGCTGCCATTGCGCTTGCAAAAAGGCACGAAAATGCAGGAAAAATAATTGGCGTTTTATTACCCGACACAGGAGACAGATACTTGTCCACCGCCTTGTTTTCAGAATAATCCTTTCTCCATATTTCAATGAAATGGAACCCTTCTTTTCAACAAATAAAACCGTCGACTGTATGGTGAGTCGGCGGTTTTGTTATGACCATAAATTGTCTTTTTTTATTTTGTAAAAACAGCTCCTTTTTCTATTGACAAAGGTACCAAAAAGTTATATAATATTATAAGTAGGTTTTATTTTCAAATATAACAAAAAAAGAGGAATACCAATGGATGAAAAAATATGGCTTTCTACTCCGACCATTCATGGAGAAGAACAAGTATTTGTAAAAGAAGCGTTTGACACAAATTGGGTAGCACCTTTGGGAAAAAATGTAACAGAATTTGAAAACGAAATTTCAGCCTATGTAGGATGCAAAGGAGCTGCTGCCCTGTCAGCAGGAACTCACGCATTACATATGGCAATCAAGCTTGCAGGAGTAGGGCGGGGAGATTATGTTCTTTGTTCCGACCTGACTTTTGCCGCTACGGTAAATCCCGTCAGTTATGAAGGCGGTACTCAGGTGCTGATTGATTCAGAATATGAAACCTGGAATATGAATCCCGATGCTCTGGAAATCGCTCTGAAGAAATACGGCAGAAAGGCAAAAGCCGTAATCCTTGTGAATTTGTATGGTGTTCCTGCAAAGCTAGATGAAATTACGGCACTATGCGAAAAATACAATGTTGTATTAATTGAAGACGCGGCCGAATCCCTGTCCGCCCTGTATAAGGGAAAGCAGACAGGCACCTTCGGAAAATATAACGCTATCAGTTTTAACGGAAATAAAATCATTACCTCCTCCGGCGGAGGAATGTTTTTGTCTGACGATGAAGAAGCGGTGCAAAAGGTCCGCTTTTATTCCACCCAGGCAAGAGATCCTGCTCCCTGGTATCAGCACAGTGAAATCGGCTACAACTATCGGATGAGCAATATTGTGGCAGGAATCGGAAGAGGGCAGCTTTTGCATCTGGACGAGCACAAGGCAATCAAAAAAAGAATTTATCATAAATACAAAGAAGCATTTGCGGATTTACCTATGACGATGAATCCGTATTTGTCATGTTCTGAACCAAATTTCTGGTTGAGTTGTATTCTGCTTCATCCTGAAGCTGTCAAAACAGTCACTCCCGAAGATATTCGGATTGCATTGGAAAAAGAAAACATTGAATCCAGACCTATCTGGAAACCCATGCACCTGCAGCCTGTATTTGAAGGATATGATTTTATCACGGTTGACAATGCCGATGTGAGTACCGATATTTTCCATAGAGGACTATGTCTGCCGTCTGATATTAAAATGACGGAAGAACAGCAGAATAAGGTAATCGGTATTATAAGAAGATTTTTTTCGTAAGAAAAACAAGAAACGGTTAGGAGAATACGGATGAAAATTTTACTGCTTTCACCACTTCCTCCTCCTTCGGGCGGAATTGCAATCTGGACACAGCAATATTTAGAGTATATGGCAGGTCTTGGTCACGAAGTGGACTTAGTCGATATTTCAGTACAGGGCAGACGCGCAAAAAATTACACAAAAATGAATGTGCTTGAGGAGTTACTCCGTACGGGAAAAATTTTATTCAGAACCGTTTCGCTGTTGATGAAGAGAAAGTATGATGTTGTTCATTTTAACACCTCCTGCAGTAGAAAAGGGATTGTGAGAGACAACATCATTGCCCGAACAATCGGATTATTCCATGGGAATTTACTGCTCCATTGTCGTTGCAATTTATGTTATGCCCTTCGGATCAAGCGGTCAAAAAAATGTTTTGCTTCTATGCTCAAGGCCAGCAAAAAGTGTATTGTGTTAAATCGCATTTCTCAGGATTTTGTACGCACTAATTTTGGCGTCGAAACAGAACTTATGCCCAACTTTATTTCTGCTGACCTGGTAGACCAAAACAAAAAAGAAATTCGTCCAACCGTTACCAGAATGCTTTATGTGGGGCATCTTTTGCCTACAAAAGGTTGTGACATTATCATCGAGGCGGCTAAATCCTTTCCTGAAATAGAGTTTCGATTAGTGGGACATATTGGCGAGAAAATAGCATCTTTGGAAAAAACAGACAATGTTGTTTTTACGGGAGAACAGGGTCACGACAAGGTTTTTGAAGAATACAGGGATGCAGATGTGCTTTTGTTCCCCACCCACACAGAAGGATTCCCCCTTACAATTACAGAAGCAATGGCAAGCGGAATGCCCATTATCACCACTCGGGTTGGTGCCATTGGGGACATGCTGGAAGAAAAAGGGGCACTGTATATTGAGGTCAACGACTGTGAAGGACTGAAAAATGCGATTATTGCAATTTCCGACGCTTCCTTAAGAGCAGAAATGTCAGAATTTAACAAACAAAAAGTATTATCCGAATATACAATTGATAAAGTCATTCATAAACTTTGTGAAATCTATCAAACGATATAAATGGGAGAACTTATGGATAACAAATTGATTACCGTATTCACGCCAAGCTATAACAGAGCATACCGTCTTGGGGACCTGTACAAAAGCCTTGTAAATCAAACCTCGAAGAATTTCTACTGGTATATTATTGATGACGGATCCTCCGATAATACAAAAGAAATTGTAGAGAGCATGATTTCAGAAAACAGCATAACCATCCGCTACGAATGGCAAAAAAATGCCGGAAAGCACGCAGCTCACAATAAGGCGGCAGAACATTGCGGAACAGAGCTTTTTTTGTGTGTGGATTCGGATGATTATTTGACAGAGGACGCCATTGAAGTGTTAGAAAAAACATGGAACAGCATTCCCGAAGAGCATAAAACTACACTTTCCGGAATTGTAGCCAGTCGGGGCGATAAAGAAGGAAATGTAATCGGAACGGAATTTCCCTCCGATATAGAAGAAGCCCCATTGAATGAACTGTATGCAAAAGGAAAAAAAGGGGATACAGCTCTTGCGTTCCGAACAAAGGTTTTACTGCAATTCCCCTTCCCTATTTTCGAAGGAGAACGGTTTTTACGGGAACATGTGGTGTATGACGAAATTGATAAACAGTACAACCTGAAGGTATTGAATCAGATTATCTATATTGGAGAATATCTGGACGACGGTTTGAGTTGGAATGCCAGCACCATTGAATTAAAAAGCCCCAGAGGGGCTGCTCTCGGCCGACTTTGCGAGGCAAGAAAATGCAAAAGTTTTTCCTCTCGTATGAGAAAACTTTCCGCTTATGTCTTGTTCAAATGGATTGCGCACGATTTAACATCGGCGTTTTCGGAAATTGGGTTTTTCCAAACCGTTGTTTTAATTCCCTTTGCCGGATTTGGTTACTTACGCTATAAAATCAAGGAGTTCTTACAATGAAAAAATGGCTTTGTGCACTCATTGCATCAACCTTTTTGGGTTCGTCTTACACCCTTTTTAACTTCGGCTCAATCAGTGTTTATTTGTTTCGTGTGATTCTTCTTTTGTTTTTGCTGTTCTTTGGTCTGGCAAACTTGACTGCAAAGACCACAAAGGTCAACTACCCCTTTCTAAATAAATACAAAATATATTTGGGATTTTTGGCCTTCTTCACATTGATTACCCTTTCAAACGCTCCTGCAGTTTCAATCTGGTTTAACGGGTGTCTGTTCCTTGCAACCAATATCGCGTTGATGTATTTTGTTTTTATTTATACAGATACAGAGGAAGACCTGAAAAAATACATTTACTCCTATATGATTGGTATTTTTGTTACAATGGTGATCTCTATTTATGAATATCATACCGGAAATCATGTTGTAAGTGCAAACTATACCAGCGTTTTTAGCATAAATACCTGGGAGTTCAGAGTGCTTTCCAAGTATCCGACTGCATTTTTATACAACCCCAACAACATCGGGGTTGCCATGTTAATCGCCATTGGCTTCGGTCTGGTGTTTCTGCAACAAAAAAAGCGTTATGGAAAAACTCTATTTTTTATTTGGGCATTGTTATCCCTTTATGTGGCATTTATCACCGGATCCCGGGGGTCCATTGTTTTTGTAATCATCGGATTTTTCCTGACATCACTCAACACTTCCAACAAATTTTCAGGAAGAATGGTGGGAATACTTCTGCTGGGTGTTCTATCCCTTATCGTATATCTGATCTTTCAGGACTTTTTTTGGGATACACTCGAAGGGTCTGGCTTGTTAAACGAGTCACTGGGCCAGTCAACAGGTGACCAGGCCCGTTGGCGTCTGATTAAAGCAGCTTGGGAAGTTTGTCTGGATACCAGCTTCATCGGCGTAGGACCCAGAGGTGCAGAAGCAGTAATCAGAAGATATTATGGATATGCTGTGGCATCCATCCACAACTTTTTCCCGGAATTATTTGTAACATTAGGAGCAGGAGGATTGGTCACCTTTGTATTCTTTTATATAAGATGCCTGAAGGTTCAGTTGTCCCTCAGAAAACATACCAGATATGCAAACTTAATCTTGGTTGCCCTGATTATGTTTTTATTGGCAGGAACCATCCCCCCTACCATCTTTACATTGCATTTTATCTGGTTGATTTTTGCCTTTTCGCTGGCAAACGAAAAGTTATATTATCTCCAAACAAACAAAACAATTAAGTAGCGGTGAACAAAATGAATGTGTGTCTTTTGATTAACAGTTTTAATTTAGGCGGTGCCGAAAAACTCATGTATGATGTTTCCCAGGTGTTAAAGAATCGGGGCATCAATGTATATCTGGTTGCTATGAAACAGGCAGAAACAGAATTGGAAAAAACCGTTTTTGCCATGCTCAACAATGCCGGAATTCAGGTTGATTCTATCGGCAAGCCTGTTGGAACACAGAAAGGAAAGGCGATCCTGTCGATCAGACAGTTCTTAAAAAAACACCGCATTGATATTTTGCACACCAACGGACCATCTCCGGATTTTTACGGTCGTCTGGCAACAGTATTATACCCTAAATCAAAAACTGTTGTTACTTTTCACAGCACCGGCAGATACAGAAGAAAAATCGAGCAGCTTCTAAAAGGATTAACAGGAGCCTACACCGCCGTATCCAATCAGGCAGCAGAATATGCAGAACAAACTCTTGGTGTAAAAAAGGTCTTTGTGATTGACAACGGAATCGATTTTGACAGATATAAAAAAGGCCAAAAAAATTCTGATGAATACAGGATTTTATCCGTGGGAAGAGTGGTTCCCGAAAAAGGGTATCGAAATGTTGTTGCAGGCATTTGTGATTATCTGAACAACCACCCCGATGCTTATTGGTATATTGTGGGAGAAACGGCTCAGAATCCCGAATATTTTTCCGAGGTTTCCGCATTGATTGACAAAGCCGTACGGGAGAGAATTATTTTTACGGGAGCAGTTACAAACCCGGAAGATTACTATAAGTCTGCCGATTGCTTCCTTCTCCCCTCCGAATATGAGGGTTTTGGCATAGCTTATGTGGAAGCCATGGCAGCAAAATTGCCCGTTATTTGCAATAAGGTGGGCGTGATTTTAGATATTGAAAAAAACGGCGGAAGTGTGGTGGAACTTAACCCACAGGATATGACCTCCTGCATTGAAAAAGCAAACAACATAACAACAGAACAAATTGAATTTAATTACGAATTTTGTAAAAAAAACTATTCGGTTGAAGCAAAAACTGAGCAGTATATCGAGATTTATCAATCTCTGTCAAAGGAGTAATCAATGAACAAAAAGTCCAGAAGCTCAAATTCAAAAAGAAATCTTTTTTATGGTTTACTTGGCCGCTTTGTCATATTGTTACTCCAATTTGTCAGCAGAACAATTTTCATTCATTTTCTTGGAGAAGAGTTTTTAGGGGTGAACGGCCTGTATGGGAACATTTTAAATGTTCTTTCTCTGGCAGAACTTGGAATTGACAATGTAATGTTATATTCCTTCTACAAGCCCATTGCAGAAAATGATAAAGAAAAAATTGTGGGACTGTTAAATTACTACAAAAAGATCTATCGAATTATCGCTACGGTGGTCTTGTTGGTCGGATTATCCATTGTGCCAATCCTTGGGCATATTGTGAACAGCGAACTTCCCCATTCAAAATTGATATTGTATTACTTGCTGTTCCTGTTAAATTCCGTTGTCTCTTATCTGGTAACCTACAAGGCAACCTTTGTGAAAGCCGACCAGAACATTTATGTTGTTTCAAACAATACTACCATTTTCACCATACTCCGTCATGTGCTCCAAACTGTATTTTTACTGATCACCCGCAATTATACAGTTTATCTGATTGTGCAGGTGTGCTGTACCATTTGGGCAAACTTTAGGCTTTCTCTGAAAGCGGATAAGATGTATCCCTTTATTAAAACCAAAGGGGCTGCGGATGATTCGGAAAAAGCAACCATCTGGCAGAATATAAAATATGCACTCTTGTATAAGGTATCAAACATCTTAATCGGCAACACAGATAATATTTTAATCTCTGTTTTGGTCAGCACGACGGCAGTGGGATATTATTCCAATTACAGCATGTTTATTTTTAATATTTCTGTTTTAATCAACATGCTTGTCACCTCGGTTTTTTCAAGCTTTGGGAATCTGTATTCCACAGGAGATACAGAAAAATGCTACCATCTGTTTGGTGCAACAGTGCTGTTTTTCCAATGGCTTGCAACGGTTTGCTCCCTCTGTTTCTTCACCATCTTTAACGATTTTATTGCTCTGTGGGCGGGAAAAGAATTTGTGTTTGGAACAGCAACCGTATTTGTTATTGTACTGAATTTTTACAACGAAACCGTGTTAAATCCCCTGTGGCTATATCGGGAAACCATGGGCTTATTCAAGGAAGTTCGCTACATTCGGATTTATACCGGTATGATTAATCTGGTTTTATCAGTGGTTTTAGGAAGGATATATGGCATTTTTGGGATACTAATTTCTACATTTATTGCCATAAGCTGTACCTATAGCTGGTACGAACCCTATGTGATTTTGAAAACATTAGGAAAATCCGTGAAAGAATACTGGTTGTCTCAATTAACCTATAGCTCTTTGGCGGCATTGTCTTTTGTGATTACTGTTTTTCTATGTAGCTTTTTAAACCACGGTTGGATAGATATTATTCTTAAAATCGGAATCAGCGGGACGGTATCCACTTTGGTTTTCGTGATATTCTGTTTTAGAAGCAAATCCTTTATTCTTTTAAAGCAATATATGATGAATGTGTTAGTAAGAAAGCGGTGACCTCATTTATCACGGTGTACCAAGTCCCATTATACGGAATGACTTTTTAAACAATACCAAAAACATGGCGGAAGATGGAAACCTGCCTTATACAAAATGATAAAAAAAATCGGCGTTTTAAAGCTGATAGGCAAATAACCTGAAAGGGGAACAAATTATGTTTAACGGAAAAACACTTTTGATTACAGGAGGAACAGGTTCTTTTGGGAACGCTGTTCTGAACAGATTTTTAGAAAGTGATATTAAGGAAATCCGCGTTTTCTCAAGAGACGAGAAAAAGCAAGATGATATGCGCCATGAGTATCAGATAAAATATCCTGAGGCAAGCAATAAGATTAAATTCTATATCGGTGATGTGCGGGATTTGCAGAGTGTGAAAAATGCCATGCATGGCGTGGATTATATTTTCCATGCAGCAGCACTGAAGCAGGTTCCCTCTTGTGAATTTTTCCCCATTGAAGCAGTAAAGACCAATGTACTGGGAACAGAAAATGTGCTGACAGCTGCCGTTGAGGCAGGTGTACAAAAGGTCATCTGTTTGTCAACAGATAAGGCAGCATACCCCGTAAACGCCATGGGTACCTCAAAAGCAATGATGGAAAAAGTAGTGGTAGCAAAGGCAAGAACTGTTGACCCCGAAAAAACCATGATTTGCTGTACCCGTTACGGAAATGTAATGTGCTCCAGAGGGAGCGTCATTCCCCTTTGGATTGACCAAATCAGAAAGAAAGATCCTATCACCTTAACCGACCCTGCCATGACCCGGTTTATTATGAGTCTGGAAGAAGCGGTTGATTTGGTGCTGTTTGCTTTTGAAAACGGAAACAGTGGAGATATTCTGGTGCAAAAAGCACCCGCCTGCACCATTCAAACTCAGGCAGAAGCAGTTTGCGAGCTCTTTGGCGGAGATAAAAATCAGATCAAAATCATCGGCATCCGTCACGGAGAGAAAATGTACGAAACCTTACTCACCAACGAAGAATGTGCCAACGCGATTGATATGGGCGATTTTTATCGCGTGCCTGCGGACAAGCGGGATTTGAACTACGATAAATATTTTAATGAAGGAAACGCTCAAAGAACACAGTTATCAGAATTCAACTCAAATAATACAGAATTGTTAACCGTAGAACAAGTAAAGGAAACACTTTTAAAAATCAGTTATATCCAAAACGAATTGAAGGATGAAACAAATCATGACGGAAAATAAAGAGAGATTGAAATCCTATACAGAATATACGATTCATCTTTTAAAGTCGGTGATAGAAAACCAAACTCCTGCCCCCGTTCCGGAAGGGATTGACATCAAAGAGTTGATTGAGTTTTCTCACATTCACAAAATAGAATGTCTGATTTATGCGGCTTTATCCAAATTAACTCTCCCTGACGAATATCAGGAGGAAATGCATCAGCTGAGGGGATATTATTATAATACCGCGATGCAGGCAACTCAACAGCAATATGTCCTGACTATGATTGAATCGAAATTTGAGGAAAACGGGATTTTGCACATGCCCTTAAAGGGGAGCGTACTGAAATTCTTATATCCCGACCCTCTTTTTCGTGCTTCCACCGATATTGATTTATTTATCGG
>JAZNYR010000217.1:0-1805 GCA_045594525.1 Clostridia bacterium
CTGTTTTTAAATCAGGATTGATGTTTTGCTCATCACGAAGGCAAACTGTCCCCTGGACTGCAATGACAAATTCTGCACGAAGTGTTTCTGCCTTTTGAAGAAGTTCTTTATCTGCATCGCTTAAAAATGTAAGCTGAACCAAACCGGAACGGTCTCTCAACCAAATAAAAATCAGATTTCCCAAATCTCGTCTGCGCTGTACCCAACCGGCAAGTGTTACTTTCTTTCCTGCGTCAGAGGCAGACAAGTCTGCGCACATATTCGTGCGTTTTAAACCTTGCATTGATTCTAACATGATTTTCCCTCTTTTCGTTGTTCTAAAAATTTCTGTAACTCTTGCAAAGCTACTGTTGTTTGTTCCCCTGTTTCCATTTCTTTTACTGTTACACGCTGCTGGGCAATTTCTTCATCGCCCAACACAACGGCATACTTTGCACCGATTTTATTGGCATATTTCATCTGTGCTTTTACACTTCTTGCCAAAGCATCCTTTTCGCAACAAATTCCCGCTTTACGAAGCTGATATACAAGCGACTGAGCAGCAAGTTCTGCCTCTGTTCCGATGCTTGCAATAAACAGCATGGGGGCATTTTCATCAGGCAAAACATTATTCTGTTGGTTTTCCAACACCATCAAAAGCCGTTCTAACCCCAGTCCGAAACCAACTCCCGGAGTGGGTGAACCGCCCAGTTCTTCTACCAGACCGTCATATCTCCCACCCCCGCAAACCGTTCCCTGAGAACCGATTGCAGTAGAAACAAATTCAAATACGGTTTTGGTATAATAATCCAAACCGCGAACAATGTATGGATTGATAGTAAAGGAAATTCCCATTCCTTTCAGATATTCCTGCAATGCTTGAAAATGGTTGTTGCAATCATCACAAATATAGTCAAGAATGATTGGTGCGTCCTTTGCAATTTCATGGCAAACAGGAGATTTACAATCCAATATTCTCAATGGATTTTTCTCCAAACGCTCAAGACAGGTACCGCAAAGTTCCTCTTTTTTTACATGGAAATAATCTTTCAGTGCTTGATTATATACTTTTCTGCAATCGGGACAACCAATTGAGTTAATATTCAATTCAATATCTGTAATCTGCAATTCTTCCAGTAAAACAGACACTAAAGAAATCACTTCTGCATCAATGCAGGGTTCTTGCGAGCCAAACACTTCTACCCCGAACTGATGAAATTCACGAAGTCGTCCTGCCTGAGGTTTTTCATAACGGTAACAGGACTGCTCATAATAGAGTTTTGTAGGTTGAGGTCCTGCATATAAGTTGTGTTCCAGATATGCCCGCACAGCCGATGCTGTTCCTTCAGGACGAAGGGTAATACTTCTGTCTCCCTTATCCATAAAGGTGTACATCTCTTTTTGAACCACATCTGTTGTTTCACCAATGCCACGGTCAAAAAGTTCCGTGTATTCAAACACAGGGGTTCTTATCTCACGGTAACCAAATCGGTTACAAATATCCTTGATTTTATCTTCAGCATAGTGCCACTTATGTACCTCACCTGGCAAAATGTCTTTTGTACCTTTAGGTGCAATCATGTTCCATGCTCCTTTCAACAATTGAATCAATATAGCTCCATACCGCCTCTTTACCGTCTCCGGTTTTCGAGGAGAATAACATCACTGTTTCTGAATCGGAAAGTTCGAGAGTTTCCAAAATCACCTGACGGTTTTCTTCTGCAGCTTTTTTAGAAAGCTTGTCCGACTTGGTTGCAATGACCCGAAATTCTAACCCTGTACTTTTAATCCAATCCATCATCATGCAATCATCCTTCGTTGGCTTA
>JAZNYR010000218.1:0-9138 GCA_045594525.1 Clostridia bacterium
CAGCACCCAGGTCATCTACAAAAGAAGCCTCCATTGTCACATCAGCTTCATCAACACCCAGTTGGTCAACGATAATCTGTTTAATTGCTTCAAATTCCATGGTGTTTTCACCTCCCCTAAAGTCCTATTAAACATACATGATGCAAATCGCATTTGCATTGCCACATATATAATATCTCAAAATCCTGTATCCGTCAATAGAAATTTTTCATATTTTCGTATTTTTTGCTAATCTGATAAAATTCTGCTTAAAATTTGGGCAGAACCGCACATTTCATCCAATAATTCGCTCTGTTCTTCCATAAATTTCCTTGTTTTCGGGAACTGATACAAAAGATTTGCCACTAAAGTTACCCGTCTGACAAACCGTTTTTCCAAATCCGCAGGTTTCATTACCCTTGCAACGGGGCAAATAGCGTTGGCACGGGGGTCCATAATAATCACAGGACGGCTCCCCGATTTCACATAAGGAAACAGGGGGAAAATCCGACAGGCAAGGGGGCGGAATTTGCGGTCACAGCTTCCTTTGCAAAGAGCAATGGGGACAGATTTCCCCTCTACCGTAAATTCGCTTTTGGCCAGTGTGAGAAACTCTGCTCCTTGAAGCATCACCTGCTCACCCGGGTAAAGAAACATTCCTTCTCCTCCCTCATCGGTACAGCAGGCACCGTTACAGGCTTTCCCGCAATCTGCCTGAAGGGGGGTGCAGTCGTCAAACAACCTGTAAACTTGGGCATAAATTTCTTTCATATTATTTTACCTTTAACAAATCACGGTTTTCAATCATATATACCGTACCCGAATACACGGTTAATACCGCAACAAAAATCATAATTACATTCATCCAAAGCCCTGTAATGCCGAAAAAGAGAACCGCTAAAACAGACAGCATTTGTGCCACAGTTTTAATCTTACCGCCCTTTCCTGCGGCTAACACACGGTTTTCGGACATAGCAATCAGGCGAAGTCCCGTTACCATAAATTCTCTTGCGATAATCACAAAGGCAATCCAGGAATACATTCCCGCCACCTCAATGAAGCACAAAAAAGCAGAGGCGGTCAGCAATTTGTCTGCCAGAGGGTCTGCAAATTTTCCAAAGGTGGTCACAAGATTTTGTTTTCTTGCAATCTGACCGTCTAAAAAGTCAGTGAATGAAGCCAGGGCAAAAATGACCCCTGCTGTTTTCCAGAATCCCAACAGCAAAAACACCATAAACAAGGGAATCATCACAATTCTTACAATAGTCAACTTATTGGGTAAATTCATTTGAGCACATCCTTCCGTATAAATCATATTCATCTGCATCTTCTATTTCCACTGTGACAAAGGTTCCAACAGGAACTTCCTCCATACTTCCAAAGTACACCGAGCCGTCAATTTCCACCGAATCGGCTGCGGTTCTTCCAAAGTACAAACACCGTTCTTCTGAAAAACCCTCTGTCAGCACTTCAAACCGCTGTCCCAGCTTGTTCTGATTGTTGGCAAAGGAAACTCTGCTCTGGCAAAGCATGAGATTATCCCGTCTTTGCTCCTTCACTTCCTCATCAATCTGGTCGGGTAACATTGCTGCGGGGGTTCCTTCTTCTGCAGAATAACAAAAAACGCCCATTCGGTCAAACCCAACCTCTTTGGCAAACTCGCAAAGCTCCTCGTACTGTTCTTCCGTTTCACCGGGGAAGCCTACAATCACCGAAGTCCGAAGAGTGGCACTTGGCATCAGCTCACGGATTCTTGCAAACAGCTTTGTAAGTTCCGCTTTACTGCACCGTCTGCCCATCCGCTTTAATACGGTATCGTTACAGTGCTGAATGGGCAAATCAAAATATTGGCATATCTTGGGGGTTTTTGCAATTACTTCGAGCAATTCTTCCGTGATTCCTTCCGGGTATCCGTAATGGAACCGCAACCAATGAAGGTCGGGGATTTGGCACAACCGCTCCAACAATTCTGCAAGTTTGGGTTCGCCGTACAAGTCTTTGCCGTAGGCGGTGGTGTCCTGTGCCACCAAGATAAGCTCCCGTACTCCCGTTTTTACCAGTTCCTCTGCCTCGGTCACCAATTCCTCTATGGATCGGCTTCGGTATTTCCCACGAATGGAGGGAATGACGCAATAGGTACAATGATTGTCGCACCCGTCCGCAATCTTTAAGTATGCCGTATAAAAGGGCATGGAGTTCACACGGGGCAACACACTGTAATCAGGGGACAGGTCAATGGAGCTAAACTGCTCTCTCGTATTTTCTTCCAACAAGGTCACAATATGGTGATAATCTGCCGTACCCGTTACCACATCAATTTCAGGAAGTTCTTGCAAGATTTCCTTTTGATACCGCTGGGACAGACATCCTGTCACCGCCAGTTTTTCACACTTTCCCGATACTTTATATTCTGCCGCATCTAAAATAGCTTCTATGGATTCTTCCTTTGCCGATTCAATAAATCCGCAGGTGTTGACGATAATCCACTCCGCCTCCGACGGGTCATCCGTCAGTTCATACCCATTGGCGGCAAGCAATCCCCACATGATTTCGCTGTCCACCTGATTTTTGGGACAGCCAAGGGATATTAACGCAATTTTCTTCATGGTTTTTGCTCCTCTATGTACTCTCTCATTGCCGTGGATACTTCGCTGTAGCTGTATCCTCGTCGGATGCAATAATCAAAGGTTCGTTTCACGCATTTGGGGTCAGCGGGGTCGGTGAGTCTTTTTTCAATCAGCCCCGTCAGCAAATCTTCAGGGATTTCCTGCTCCTCCCAAAGTATTTCGCCAAGCTCCTTGGAAATTCCTTTTAAGGAAAGCTCCTGCAACACTAACCGTTTGCCCTTTTTTCCCAAGGTAACGGCGTCGTGGATAAAGCGACGGGCATAGTCCTCGTCATTTAAGTATCCCATATCACAAAGAAAGGAAATCACCCGTTCTGCAGAATCATTAGAATATTCCCGCTCCCCAAGCTTTTTGTTCATCATAAAGATGCTGTAGCTTTTTCGGGCAAGAAGACGGAGGGCATATTGCTTGGCATCTGAAAATTCTGCCTCCTGCCTAATTTCCTCCAGTTCTTCGGGGGAATAGGAATTTCCCGTACGAATACCTGATTTCACACAGGTTTCCTCGTCCAGCCCGAACAAAAATGCACCGTTTCCGTACACCGACCGTCTATTGGGATGCCTTTTTTGAGGCTCCAGGGCGGTAATGGTAATCTTATTCATTTTCGGTTTCTTGTGCTTGCGCGTAATGGTTGCGAACCTGTTGTTCTAACATGGCAAAAATCTCGGGATTTTCCTGCAAGTACTTCTTGGCGTTATCACGGCCCTGACCGATTCTGTCTTCATTTAGGGAGTACCAGGCACCGCTTTTCTTCACAAAGCCAAGGTCTGCCGCCAGATCGAGAACCATGCCTTCTCTGGACACGCCTTCTCCGTACATAATATCAAAATGGGCTTCCTTAAAGGGAGGTGCCACCTTGTTTTTCACAATTTTCACACGGGTGTGACTGCCCACCATCTCGGTACCGCTTTTGATGACTTCCGCTTTTCTCACCTCCATACGGACGGAGGCATAGAATTTCAGCGCCCGTCCCCCTGTGGTCACTTCGGGGTTTCCGTAAATCACCCCTACCTTTTCACGCAACTGGTTGATAAAAATGGCAACTGTATTGGAGCGGCCGATGACGCCCGCTAACTTTCTCAATGCCTGGGACATGAGTCTTGCTTGCAGACCCACATGGGAATCTCCCATTTCCCCGTCGATTTCCGCTTTGGGAACCAGGGCTGCAACAGAGTCAATAACAATCACATCAATGGCACCGCTTCGCACCAACGCTTCGGTAATTTCCAGCGCCTGTTCCCCTGTATCGGGCTGGGAAACAAACAAATCATCAATTTTAACACCCAGTTTTTTTGCATAAACGGGGTCCAAGGCGTGCTCTGCATCAATAAAAGCAACCTCTCCCCCTGCCTTTTGGGCTTCTGCCACGGCATGGAGGGCAACGGTGGTTTTACCAGAGGATTCCGGTCCGTAAATTTCAATAATTCTGCCTCGGGGAAGACCGCCGATGCCTAAGGCAAGGTCAAGACTTAAAATACCGGTGGAAATGGTGTCCACCTGCATGTGGGTATTTTCCCCCAGACGCATGACGGCGCCTTTCCCGAATTGCTTTTCTATTTGTCCTATGGCTTCTCTCAGCGCTTTTTGTTTTTCTTCGTTTCCTGCCATTTTCTTTCCTCCTTAGGGTATTTTCTTCATTATATCAAATTTGGGTACTGATTTCAATTGTTTTTATGAATTTTTTTCATAATGTAAATTGCAAACTTCATTTGCGTGAATTGACAGCAAAGCTGCCTGTCGCCTCCAACGCAGGCAGTTGGCGGCAACGCCGCCTTGGTGCCGACCTATTGGAGCGATTGGCGGATGTCAATGCAGGGCTGGGATGATTTTGGTGTAAAATACCGCATATCCGTATCCTCTGCTGCTTGCGGTATTTTAGCTGAGCTGAGCAGAAGGCTGCGAATCGAAGCGGCACAAAAATCATTCGTGCCCAAGTGCTAACAGCCGCCTTGAGCGGAAATGGGAGGCTGTGGGGGTGAAGGGGTGCCACATTGCATCCCTTCATAAAAACCCTTTTCCGAGGGGGCTCTGCAGCAAGCCCTCCTAATCAAATCCGCGGGATTTGGTTGCCCCTGCCGCGCCTTTGTTAAAGACAATTCACTTTTTTATTTCCTGAATTAACATAGCCAGCGCACTCATTGCCGTTTGGGTTCTGATTTTATCCCGAGAGCCTGACAGCTGTAGCTTTTTACAGCGAATCCCTTTGGGTGTCGCAAGACCGATATACACAAGACCTACGGGCTTTTTGTCCGTTCCGCCCCCCGGTCCTGCAATCCCTGTGACAGACAGGGCATAATCGGCTCCTGATACTCTCTTGGCTCCACGGCACATCTGGATGGCAGTCAAATCACTTACCGCTCCCAAATTATCCAGCACCCGTTTTTCCACACCGAGAAGCTGTTCCTTTGCTTCATTGGCGTAGGTCACAAAGCCGTGGGTAAATACCTCTGATGACCCTGCCACTTCGGTTATCATTTTGGCAATCATACCGCCTGTGCAGGACTCTGCCACGGATAGGGTTTTTCCATGCTCCATTAGGGTATGGACTGCCACCGTTTCTAAATCGTCATCATCATAGCCGTAGCAATACTGTCCTAAAATTTCGGATACTTTTTCTTCCGTTTCATCAAGCATTTTCTCCGCCGCTTCCTCATTTTCCGCTTTGGCAGTAAGACGAAGGTGCACCTCGCACAGCTTTGCATAAGGGGCGATGGTGGGGTTATCACTTTGGCGAATCAAGTCCGCAATCATACTTTCCACCCGTGATTCCCCGATGCCGAACAGACGCAGGGTACGAGAACAAATCACCGAATCGGATTTTTGTAACAACAGCGGACGGACATAACCGTCATACATGGTTTTCATTTCAATGGGGGGACCGGGGAGTAAAATCATCATTTTTCCGTCCCGCTCCATCATACAGCCGGGGGCGGTGCCGCAATCGTTTTTCAGCACAATTCCCCCCTTGGGCATCATTGCCTGCTTTTTATTATTGGGGGTCATGGGGCGGTTGACCGCTTTAAAATAGGCGCGCATCCGCTCTAAACTTGGCTCATGCAGTTCCAAAGAAAATCCCATGAGCTCTGCGGCGGTTTCCTTGGTCAAATCGTCCTGGGTGGGCCCTAACCCCCCTGTAATCAGCAACAAATCTGCCCGCTCCAAGCCTTGTTGCAGACAAGCCTTCAGGCGGTCGGGATTATCTCCCACCACACTTTGGTAATACACATTGATTCCCAATTCACTTAACTTTTCAGACAGGTATTGGGCGTTGGTATTCACAATATTTCCCAACAAAAGTTCTGTTCCTACTGCAATAATTTCAGCATTCATCTGCTTTCACTCCTGCAATTTTAATGACTTCCGTTTGCTCTACCGCTTTTTCAATCAGCGCGTCATAGTCGAGAGCTTCTTCCGATTTTAAAATATCTGCCAGCACAGGCTTTGTTTTGGGATGCTTTGCCACAAACACGGTACAGCAATCCTCATAAGGCAAAATAGAGGTTTCGAAGGTGCCGATTTTCCGTGCAACAGTCACGATTTCGTCCTTATCCATGCCGATTAAGGGACGGAACACGGGTAAATCAAGACCCTGATTGGTGACCTCCAAACTGTAAATGGTCTGGCTTGCCACCTGACCCACGCTTTCTCCTGTGACCAGGGCATGAGAATCTGTCTTTTTGGCAATTTTCTGGGCAATCCGTGCCATCATCCGACGCATGAGAATGGTGCCTTCATCCGCGGGACAGTTCTGATTGATTGCCAGCTGACATTCGGTAAAGGGGACAATATACAAATCCATGGTACCGCACCAGCTTGCCATGATTTCTGCCAGCTCAATGACCTTCTCCTTGGCTCTCTCGCTGGTGTAAGGGTAGCTGTGGAAATGGACGGCATTTAACTCCACTCCCCGTTTCCCAATCATATACCCTGCGGCAGGACTGTCAATCCCGCCCGACAAAAGAAGGGTTGCTTTGCCGTTACAGCCTGTGGGCATTCCCCCTGCTCCCTTGATTTTATCCGTATAGACATAGCCTTCCATATCACGAATTTCCACCCAAAGGACGGTGTCGGGATGCTTCACATTTACTTCAATTTCAGGGATTCCCTCAAACACCGCTTCTCCCACCTTGGCACAAATCTGGGGAGAGTTTAAGGAGAATTTTTTATCGCTCCGCTTTGCCTCTACCTTAAAGGTTTTGGCATCGGTCTGCTTCATGAGCTCTAAGGCAAGGGCACAGATTTTATCCATATCCTTTTCCACACGGTACACACGGGCAATGTTCACAATCCCGAACACACGCTGGAGCCGTTCTATCATTTTATCCACATCACTGCCTTCTTCAGGCTCAATATAAATGGTAGCCTGGGCACGGCGAACCTTGATTTTTCCAAGTCCCCGCAAACGGTACTTAATATTCTTCTCCAATCGTTCTTCAAAAATGTGACGATTGAGTCCTTTTAAGATAATTTCACCGCATTTGACCATAATTAATTCTTGCATAAAAAACACTCCTTATCTGGTGAATTGCAAACTTCGTTTGCATGAATTGACAGCAAACCTGTCGTGAATTCTCGCTTCGCTCCGTGAATTGTTTCCTTTGGAAACATTATGGTTGAAAATCTCCGATTTTCTTTGAATTATTTTCCGTAGGAAAATTTCCATAACGCATCGACAGGTGCAATTCACGAAACCGCAGGTTTCAATTCACGCCCGAAGGGCAATTCATGTCTGAAAGACAATTCACTTTCTTTCCATTATTTTCTCTTTAGTGAATTGCAAACTTCGTTTGCATGAATTGACAGAAAACCTGTCGTGAATTCTCGCTTCGCTCCGTGAATTGTTTCCTTCGGAAACATTATGGTAGAAAATCTCCGATTTTGATTGATTTCTTTTTGGTGTTGAAACAGAAGCTGCTAACATCCTTCTGATTTTACTGCATTCTGTGTACATTTGTTGGTACTCCTCTTCTAAAATAATATTGGTCTCTTTAAAAATACTGAGCCAATACTCCGTTTCATAACACTCTTTCAACGCTATTTGAAACTTGTTGATAAAATCTGCACGGCTTGCCGCATAATTCCCTTCGTGAATATTTGCACCAATACTTGTTCCGCTTCGCAGTAATTGGTTTAATAATACATTATTTCTATCTGTACCTTTTACCTTCATGTAAAATTGTATGATATTAACTGCAAATTTCTTGGACAGTGATACTAAGTTGCTATTTTCCATTTTCTTACCTCTTTTATTTTATTTTCCGTAGGAAAATTTCCATAACGCATCGACAGGTGCAATTCACGAAACCGCAGGTTTCAATTCACGCCCGAAGGGCAATTCATGTCTGCAAGACAATTCACTTTCTTTTTATCATTCTCAGTGCCGGTACCACTTCTTTAAGCACTTTCACACATTCTTCCGCCTGCTCCGTCGTATTTTCTCCCGAAAAACTAAAGCGAATGGCACTGTCGATTCCCTCTCTCGAAACGCCCATTGCCGTTAACACATGGCTGGGGCTGGGCTTATGGGAAGCACAAGCCGACCCGCTGGACACAAAAATCCCCTTATCTTCCAAAAAATGAAGGAGGGTTTCGGAACGAACACCCAAAAAGGAAAGATTCAAAATATGCGGACAACCATCTTCGGGACTGTTTTCCGTCACATCAGGCAGTTCCAATGCTCCCTGACACAGGGCTTCCTTTACTTTTGTCATCTGCTCCATGCGGGTTTGCTGTTCGGCAAGCATCTTTTTTACCGCCACACCAAAGCCTGCAATGGCGGGGGTGTTTTCCGTGCCCGAACGGATGCCCCGCTCCTGACCGCCCCCGAATACATGGTTTGCAAGGCGAACCCCTTTTCGTAAGTATAAGGCTCCCACGCCCTTGGGGCCGTGAATTTTATGGGCACTGAAAAAGGCACCGTCACACCAGGAGGCGTGAAATTCTTCTTTACAGTACCCTTGGACACAATCCACCAAAAAGAGGGTTTCGGGATTTTTCTTGCGAATCACCGCTCCCATTTCTCTCACAGGAAGGAGGGAGCCTACCTCGTTATTCACAAGCATAGCGGTCACCAGCACCGTATCCTCCCGAATGGCGTCAGACAATTCATTCAAAGAAATCTGCCCTTGGGAATCTACAGTTAAGTAGGTCACCTCATAGCCTTGTTTTTCCAATTGTTCATAAGAACGCAAGACGCAGGGATGCTCCATTTTCGTAGTAATAATATGCCGTCCCCGCTTGGCGCCCGTAATACCGAAAATACCAATGTTGGCGCCTTCCGTTCCGCCTGATGTGAACAAAATTTCATCCGCCTTTGCCCCGATGGAGGAGGCAATGATTTTTCGTGTTTCGGTGAGTATTTTTTCGGCTTTGCTCCCCCTTGTGTGAAGGGAGGAAGGGTTACCGTAATTTTCATAAGCGGTTTTTGCCATACACTCACACACTTCCGAAAAAGGGCGGGTGGTGGCACTGTTATCAAAATAAATTTCCATAAAGGTCTCCTTTTGTAGTGAATTTCTCTCGTCCCGCAAGG
>JAZNYR010000219.1:0-1703 GCA_045594525.1 Clostridia bacterium
AATGAAAAAAAGATTGCAAGGACTAATTGTAGGTGTACTGATTGGTGCAATCGTAACAGGAGGAGCAGTATTTGGTGCAAATACTACAACACTTTACAATGTAATTGCTAACGGAATTAAGATTGTTATTGACGGGCAGCAGCTAAACCCTACCGATGCAAATGGTAACAAAGTTGAGCCAATTATTTATAACGGAACTACATATTTACCAGTAAGAGCAGTTGCAAACGCATTTGGTAAAGCTGTTTATTGGGATGGACCTAATTATACTGTTTATTTAGGAAATATGGATGGCAACTTGGAGTATCCAACCATTGAATTAGAAGATATGGTCAGTATAGCTGATGAAATTGCCGAAACAGATATGTTAACAGATAATTATGGAAACAGATACGGGCGAGCTATCACAAATGGGGGATATGGTTATACAGCAGAGTATTTGCTCAATATGAAATATAGTAGGTTTAAAGCAACTCTATATGTTCCTGAGGGCGAAAATGATGTCACCCCATCTTATTTAACAATTGAGGCAGATGGTAAAACAATATATACATCCCCGGAAATGATTAACTCTTCAAGACCTATTAATATTGATATAAATGTAACAGGATGTAATGATATAAAATTTAAATTTAATAAAAAAGACTGGAATGATACATGGATTTGTCTTGGTGATGCAGGATTTTATCAATAATTTGTCCGCTACTGTAACAAACAGGGAAAATGTATCGCATCTTCCGCAAATTTAGGATAATCCTAAGACCTTATATGCGGAACGACACACAGGTCGTTCCCTACAACAAAAGGCAGAAACGAAATCGTTTCTGCCTTTTGAATTATTGTCCTTGAGAGTACGCCTCATAGCAACAATATTTTTTCTTATGTTGTAAACAATTCAATCTTCTGTTCTGCCGTAGATTCGTTTAATTTCTTCTGTTTCATATCCTTGTTCATCGTAGATATACAGAGGAGGCAACACATCCATACCCGGTTTTCCGTCCTTCAGGCCTTCCACCAAAATCATGGTTGCCTTTTCCCCGGGTTTTGGATACACCGCCCGAAACCGCTTGGGTTCCAATTTCCTCTGTCTCATTCCCACCAGCAAATCTTCCATTCTGTTGGGACGGTGAATCATACAAACTCGACCCCCTGATTTTACCGACCATGCCGCTGCGTCCAACACATCTGACAGAGTGCACATGACCTCGTGCCTTGCCCATGTAACCTCATCGGTGGCGTTTAGCAACCCGCTCCCCACTTCCATGTAAGGAGGATTGCAGGTCAGGGCATCAAAGGAACCGCTTGGAACCAAAGACCTGATTTCCTTTATATCGCCGTGGCACACCGTCAGCTTTTCCTCAAGCTTATTTTTTTGAATACTTTTTTGAAACAATTCACAGTTTCCGCCTGAGATCTCTATCCCCGTAATATGTGCCGCTTTGGTTTTTCCGGCAAGTAAAATGGGGATAATCCCGTTTCCGGTACATAAATCCAAGACTCGTTCTCCGGGGCGAACCCGACAGAAATCTGCCAACAGCACTGCATCTACACCAAAGCAAAACATGCGTTTGTCCTGATAAATTCCCAAACCGCCTAACTGTAAATCATCCCAGCGTTCCCATTCATTCATCTTTTTCACCTGATTATACAAAAAAAGCCCATGGTTACCCACAAGCTTTTTTCTTTTTTTGATTAAGTCGGAT
>JAZNYR010000220.1:0-12383 GCA_045594525.1 Clostridia bacterium
CCTCGTCACCGACATTTATATTATTAACAGCACTTACATCAATCATACATTGATCCATGCAAATTCTACCCAGAATCGGACATTTTTTTTCATTCACAGATACAAATGCTTTATTAGACAGGGTTCTGAAATATCCGTCAGCATAGCCAATGGGCAATGTGGCAATTTTCGTTGGTTGATCGGTTTTAAAGGTATTGCCATAGCCCACATAGGTTCCCGCAGGAACCTCCTGAATACGAACCACTTTAGCTTTTAAAGTCATGACGGGCTTAATATTCAGATTTTTTTCTGCAAGAAATTCAGAAGGCGGCAATCCATACTGAATAATACCGGGACGAACCAAGTCGAGATGCATTTCAGGATGCAAAAATGTAGCCGCGCTGTTGCATACATGCTTTAACGGAATATGTAATCCCTCTTTTTCCAATTCGCAAGCTACATGACAAAATAACGAAAACTGTTTTTTGGTGTAAGCCTCATCGGGTTCGTCAGCGGTGGTAAAATGAGTAAACAATCCTTCGATTTTGATCATCGGTAATGCTGCGATTTCCAATATCTGACGCTTAATTTCTCGGATATCTTTATTAATATTACAAAAGAACCCAATGCGTGTCATTCCCGTATCAAGTTTTATATGAATTTTCATTGTTTTTTTGTGTTGCAATGCCGCATCAGAAAACGCTTTTGCCGCTTGGTGGTCAAAAACAGTGGGGGTCAAATTATATTTTAAAAGAAGTTCCGCTTGTTTCCCATCCGTATATCCTAAAATTAAAATGGGGGCTGTGATTCCGGCATTTCGAAGCTGGATTCCTTCTTCTATGAACGCAACAGCCAATCTGTCAGCTCCGTTTTCCAAAAAAACACGACTAAGAGGCAATACTCCGTGACCATAGGCATCTGCTTTTACAACCGCCATGATCTGAGTATTCCCTTTTACCCATTTTTTTATTTCACGCATATTTTCTGAAGCTGCATCCAAATCCACAACCGCATAAGTTCGATCAAACATTATTCCACCTCAAGAATTTCTTTTATAATCAAAGGAATTTGCTTCCATAAATTTCCGGCAGTGATTCCGTATTCCCCGATTGCTTCTTTTAAAGAATCCCCCGCTAATGCATGAAGAGCAACGGAACAAACAGCCGCTTCTACATCATTTGCACCTTGTGCAAGCAAGGACCCTATCATTCCTGCCAAAACATCACCGGACCCTGCTGTTGCCATTCCGCAATTACCAAACAGATTGACAAAAACTCTTCCGTCAGGTGAAGCAACAACAGTTCTGGCTCCCTTTAATACTAACACGACACGGTATTTTTGGGCAAAATTACGGGCAAATTCAATTCTGTTTTCCTCAATTTCTGCTACAGAGACACCGGCAAGTCTACTCATTTCTCCGGGATGGGGCGTTAAAATACACATTTCATTTTCTTTGTTCATAAGCCAATCTATATGTTTCGCCAATACATTCAATCCGTCTGCATCAATGACAACCTTTTTGTCAGTTTGCAGCAAACCATGAAGCAAAGCTTCCGTTCCACTCTCTGTTCCTGCTCCGGGACCAAACACCACTGCATCAGCAGTTTTTACCCGTTCTAAAAAAACTTCTCTGCCGTCCTGGTCAAAACATCCTCTGTGCCTGTCCTCCAAAGGAACCGTCATCACTTCCGTCAGCTTTTGTTCCATAATATGGTGAAGGGTTTTTGGCACTGCTGCCGTGACAACTCCGCAGCCACTTACCAAAGCCGCTTGAGCGCATAATGCAGGAGCTCCTGTCATTCCGGTACTGCCTCCCGCGACCAATAAAGAGCCAAAAGAATTTTTATGTCCTACCACATCTCTTTGGGGCAGATGTGATTTCACCCATTTCTTATCAATCACACGGTTTCTGTCATCTCCAAGACCTTCGGGGATTCCAATATCTGCCAAAACCACTTCTCCTGCCGAATAGGCAGACGGGTAAAACAAAAGACCGGGTTTGTATGCTGTAAAGGTTACGGTAACATCTGCACAAACCATGAGATTTTTCTGATAGGTTTCATCTCCATCCATACCGCTTGGCAAATCAATACACACCTTAACCGCTTTTGAATTGTTTATCTTGTTTATTGTTTCACAGCAAAAATCATTTAATTCCCGCTTCATTCCGATTCCGAAAATGGCGTCCACTATGACATCAGTATCATTGATATCAGCATAACTTCCAAAGGGAACACCAAGCTTTTGAACCATTTGAAAAAAGCAAAGGGCATCTGCTGTCTTGGGAGGTTGATCAAATAAATTTAAAACAGTCACCTTTGCACCCTTTTGGTGCAAAAGTCTTGCAAGGGCATACCCGTCTCCTCCGTTGTTACCGGTTCCGCATATCACAAGAATATTTCCTGATAACAAATGACGATGTTCCATTTCCTCCAGTACCTTCAGTGCCGCATGCTCCATCAGCAATACACCCGGTATATGATATTGCAACATAGCCATCGTGTCTTTTTGCTTTATTCGGTCACAACTTAAAACAAACATACCCTAACCTTCTTTATTTGATATATTGTTCCATACATGAAAGCATGGTATCATCAGGTTCTATAACCACCACATAAGTTCCCTTCGGACGGGGAACAATACAATACTTTTTCTTTTCATTTTTTACACGGGAAGAAAAGTCAAGAACTTGCAATCCTTTTCTTACCGCATGACGGAATCCCTCATCATTCGGTACACCATACCCTTGGATTTCCTTCAAATCAATAATAATCATTTTTCTTCTTCGTTTTTTTCCTGCAATTCTGTCAATATCCATTACATGATTGGTAATCGAATACTCATATTCCAAGCATCTTCCGGAAATAACAAAGTATCCAAACCAACATGGAATAAAAATCCAAAGAGGTAAAAAGAAAGGGATGACCATATATGCCAGTAATACAAAAAGCAAACCGATTATCACTGTAGATACAATAATAAAATAATCCTTGCTATTCTTTTTTTGTTTTATAATCTGTTCATAAAAATCCATATCATTTCCTCTATTCCAATACTGTCACTTTGCGAATGGTTCCGAAACTGGAAATCCATTGGGTATATAATTCATAAGTTTTTCCGACACAAAGCTCATTGCTGGCAGAAGAATAATAAGCAGATTCGCCAACAGAACCGTCTGTCTGAATGGTCAAAACAACATCATAGCGTTCCGGCATGGGTGCAATCACATTGGTTCCGTCAGCCATTTCTTTTTCCCCCATTGCTCCTGTTACCGCTATATCCACTATGGTTCCCATGGATTTTTTCAGTTTAGGATCAAATACTTCTCCCTTTTTTTCCAACGCTGCCACAGAATAATCCCGAATGCCTTTTAATTCAATTTGATATTCAATTTTGGTAGCAGATAAATCGTTTGCTCCCGAAAAGCGAATTGCAATTCCTGCAATACAAACAAGAAGTAAAAGAATAACAATGACATCTACTAAATTAATTTTCTTCATTGTGCCACCTCCGCTAATTCACTTTTAATCACAAAGCCGATGACTGCATAACCTCTTCCCTTCAGAGCAAACTCCGCGCCGACTCTGACCGGTGTATTTCCTGCAGAAATAGCCATATCCGTAACAGTCGCATCTGCTTCACAGGTTACCTGTAAGGCATACCGTTCAGGAATTGTAACTAGTTTATATTGCCCGGTTAATGCATCAAATTCTACTTTTTCAGCAGGTGCAGACTTGACATCCGTAATGATGCTGCTGTCAACTCCGTTTACTCCAATATTAACACGGTCTCCTACCTTCACAGCCTCAACCTGCTCAAGGGTAGCATCGGATTGTTCCACTGTATAAATCACTTTCGATACTTGTGCTGTCTGTTCCGCACCGGAGGCACCCCAAAGCATCTTCACACCCACAAAAGCAACTCCAATGATTGCCAATATGATTAACACATCTAAAAAATTAAATTTTTTCATGATTATTCTCCTATCAAATCCAGATAAACCTGTTGTATTTCCTCGCTGTACCGCTCTGCTGTAAATTTTTCATTGAATATTTTTTTGGCATTTAGGCTCATTGTTTGATATGCTTCGTTGTTGGATAACAACCGAATAAAGCAATCTGCCATAGCCTCAACATTTCTTGTAGGAAACAGTAATCCATTTTGTTCAGGGAAAATCACACCGGGATTACCTCCAAAATCACTGACAACAGCAGGTTTTCCCAAGCACATTCCCTCCAGTAAAGCCATACTGGTTGCCTCGGTTCCGAAGGATGCATTTGCAGAAATATCGGTAATATTTACAATTCCCCGAACATTCTCCACAAAACCGGTAAGCTGAATGTTTTTCTCCAAGCCCTTTTCTTCAATTTGCTTTTTAAGAGCCTCTTCGCACTCGCCAACTCCTGCAATCAGAAGCTTGGGAGAAAATCCTTTTTTTATTACAATTTCCATTGCGTCAACCAAATCACTGTGACCCTTTACCGGATTCAATCTTGCTAAAATGGAAATTACTTTTTGCCCGGGTTCAATTCCGTACTGTTGACGAACCGCTTCCTTTTCACTCTCTTCCATAGGCAAAACAGGCTTAATTCCATTCAAAATGACTTGAATTTTTTTATCAGGAACACCACAGTCAGTCAAATTTTTCTTTGCCGCCTCAGCCACTGCAATAATACGGTCAGACAAAAAGGAATTGACTGCTCCGTTGATGATTTTTCCCAATCCTTTTGAAATTTTCGGAGAAGGTTCAAATACACTGTGACGGGTATATACAATTTTACATCCACCGCACAGTTTTGCGGCAACACGGGCAGACATGCTGGCGTGAGTATGAACAATCTGAGGTTTTTCTTTTTTGAAAATCTTTTTCAGGGATGCAATTCCTTCCCGTCCTAAAGACCGTTCGTTGATCCCGTCTGCTTCAATCACACGAACTCCTAATTTCTCTACCGGCTCTCGGAGCAAACTGTTTCTTGGAAGAATGACTGCCATATCAAATTTTTCCCGATCGTAATGCTCCAAAAAAGTCAGAATACATTTTCCCGCACCGCCAATATTTGTATCGCTGGATACCTGAAATACTTTAATCACAAGCATTCTCCTTTCCTGTATGATATAAAGAAACCGCCATTCCAATGACAGACCAGAATATCATCATAACCCGATAATTGTAAAATACATAATCAAAAATTCCCTGGAATAAAAATGCCGCTATTGCGCAACCGATTGCGGCTGAAAGAAATCCCCATTCAGACCGTTTTCCGTTTGTACGGTAATTCATTGTAAGCAAGCGAGCTGTAATCCACACAATTCCGATAAACAGAATCAAAGCAGGAATCCCCGAATGCACCAAAAGCTGTAAATAAAGATTGTGAGAATGGGGTGCTACAATGGCATTATAGGAATAAAAAGGATATACACTGTTGTAAGCCTGCTCTCCCATTCCAACACCGCTTATCCAGAAATCTTTGAGCATATTCAATGTTCCAAGCCAGATAAACACGCGATAGGACGAGGAGGAATCCTCCAGATTTCCAATACTTGCAAAACGATCAATAATGCTTTGAGGAAGGACAAAGGGCAGTGCCGCCAGACACAGTGGCAAAAAGCCCCATAACCGCCCGTTGGTAAAGGTGATAAACATAGCAAAGCCAACCATGAATCCGAGCCAGCAACCTCTTGATTGGGTTAAAATCAAACATACCATTACCGCTGCAAGAACACCTGTATAGACAATCTTTTGCCATTCCTTCTTTACAGTACAAATCAAACCACCGCATACAAAGCCAATGAGCAGCAAATATTCTCCCAATACATTCGGGTTTTCCAAAGTAGAATAGACGCGAAGTTTGGTATCTTCAAACATTTCCTCATCCAGCCATGCATTGACCACATTGGTTCCCCAACCCATAACATACTGCAAAATTCCATATACGGCTACCATACATCCTGAAATCACAAATAACTTTAACAACAGAGAAACCTGTTTTTTTGTTGTTGCTGTATTCACCACACAAAAATAAAACAAAACAAATAATGAGGTAATGGCACCAACCATGGCACTGTTAAGCCGATGATAGGAACTGAATACACTGAGCCAGGTAATCAGCAAAAAGCCGATAATCGCCGCCCCCGTCCAATCAAGACGCCACTTAAAATCAGCATGGGTCATACTGTAAAGTACCAATGAAAAAGCAGTAAATAAAACCAATGCCGCTAAAACCATTGTGGGAACAAAGGGTGCTAACATGATACAAAACACGGTTCCAACAAAAGGACGGTACAATACAGCAAGGCAACCTCCTACTGCGATGACAGCAGCAATTCCAAGCAAAACATGAATTCCGCTTAATAATCCTCCCAGTAAGCCAACCATTGCTCCAAACAGTAATCCCCCTGTTTTACGGGGTGTCTGGAAAGAAAAATCCAAAGCAAAGCTATCCAATACAAACCCTGTTATCTTTGATTTTTTTACAGAATCGGTCAAATCATAATCAATCAAGCTAAGCAAAACACCCCCTAAAAGAGGCAGTAACAACCATAATGAAAAATCTTGATTGATGATCCATCCGCTTACCGAACCACCGATTCCAAAACCTAATAATAAAACAGCAAGCATACGGGTGTTCAGTGCCAAGATACCTGTCAAAAATCCATAAGCACTACGAGCAATTCCGCTTCCCCGTACCAACTTCTCAATAGGAAGGAAGGTTCCGATTTTTCGGGGCAACGAAAAGAGCCACGCATACCCATTCCAAAGAAGTCCCTTCCCTTTTCCGCAGGATTTTCCTAAGAATCCAATCAACAGACTTGTTGCCCATGCGTTGGAAAAAAACAGGTAAATTCTATTCAGAATTTTATGGGTAATACTTTTTTCATACACTCCGTAAAGCTTATTCAACCAAAGTTTTATCCAGCCAATGAAAACACTATTCTGATTCATGTGCCCCTCCTTTCTTTTTTAAAAACGCATTTTTTACAATCTCCAATTCCTTTACACGAAGGAACATACAACAAACCAGATATACAATCGCACCTGCCATACCGCATATAACAGGAACCGTCAACTGTGCAAAGGGAAGTCTGTTTCCGAATTGATACAGTATCCACACGGCAACTGCCATGATAATATCTGCCAAAAGTATTTTTCCGAAATTCAAAAAATCAGCAGAACTGAAAATCTGTTTTTGTTTCCGTTTCATATAGATAAACAATGCAATCGCATTAATAACTGACGCAAGAGCAGTCGCCAATGCAAGGCCGCCAAATCCCATCATACGGGATAATATAACACTCAATCCCATATTGCAAACCATACCGATAATTGAGGTCTTCATGGGTGTTTTTGAATCATGCATTGCAAAAAATGATTTGTTCAACAATTCACAAAATGCCAAAGCAAGCATTCCTACCGAATAAAACATTAACGCCGTGGATGTCATAGAAACATCTTCCGCACCAAAGGCACCCCTTTCATAAATCAGGCTGGTGATTGGTCTGGCAAGAAGCATAAAACCTGTCATAATCGGTAAAATAATAAAAGTGATAGATTTTAAAGCTGTTACCATTAAACCGTTTACTTCTTCCTGATGATCAGATGCACTGGCACGGGATAAGTACGGGAAAATCAAATTAGTGACCACAAAGGAAAATAACCCTGTCATAATCACATAAATTTTATTTGCATATTCCAATGCCGCAATACCGGCACCTTCATTCACACCGGATGCCAACCGCATATTGATTACCGTGCAAAGAGGTTGTACCCATGTGCTTACCAACATAGGCAGTGCCAATTTTCCGGCTTTTCGTATTCCTTCGTCTTTTAACGAAAAACAGGGTCGATAATGGTATCCGAATTTTTTTAACCACGGAATTTGAATCAAGGCTTGCAATCCCCAACCAATTAACATAGCCACTGCAAGGCCGTAAATGCCAAACTTGTCCTGAAATAACACAAAATATAAAATTAAGGAACCGTTTGAGACAAGACTGATAATAGAGGGAATATTAAATTCTCCAAAAGATTGCAAAATTCCGACAAAGGAATAAGCAAGCCCGGTAAAAATAATCATGGGAAACATGATGTTGGAAAGCACCCGGGATAATTCACGGGTTTCAATGGGGATATCCGGTGCAATGGCACGGATTAACTGAGGCGAGAACAATAATCCGAGTGCTGTAATAACCAGAGTAACCATAAACACAGTATTGATATAAAGATTGGCAAACCGCATTGCCTTTTCTTTCCCTTGTTTTTCCAGATATTCATTAAATACAGGAATAAAAGTAGAGGAAATGACTCCCCCGATGACAAAATCAAATAATAACAAGGGAATCCGACAAGCGGTGTAAAATGCAACAGCATCAGAACCGGTCGAATAAACCGATGCAATCAAAACATCTCGCAACATTCCGCAAACCTTTGCCGCTAATGTTGCGATTACCATAAATCCAGCTGTTTTCAATACTTTATTTGCTTGTTCCATAGTAAAAATGTTCCTTTATACAGAATGAAATTTCACTTATTCTTTATTATAGAATCAGTATACAAATTAGATGCCAATTAATTAATTGCCTTTAATGCACCGATCCTACAAGGCTTAATACATGAAAATTTTAATTTTTAATTCACGACGAAGGCAACTCATTGCGTTTGTTTTACAAACTCATTATAGCACACCCTCATCAACACATCTTTCAACAAATTCTGCAAAAAGTGAGTTGGGCCATGTAAACCATTCTCTTGAATATTCATAAGGATTATCCACATTAAAGCTCTCATGAAGATATCCCGTGCCGGCATCTGTTCTTACAATCATATCAAGCATTTCTAATTTTTCCTCTTTTGTTATTGCAGTCATCCCCTGCATAACAAGGGCCATATGCCATACATTTTTTCCGGGAGTATGGCTTGAGCCGATACCCTTTGCATACTTACCTTCAAAATAGAACTCATTATCAAAGCTCAAAAGATATTTTCTTGTATTTTTATAAATTTTATCATCAGCAGGAGCATAACCAATATAAGGAATCGACAAAAGGCTGGGGATATTTGCATCATCTATCATCGAATAACTTCCCATTCCGTCTGTTTCGCACACATAGATTTCACCATACTTTTCGTTATCCACAATACAGTATTTTTTAATGCCCTCGTCAATTTCATTCTTTAATTCATCGCATTCCTTTGAAAGTTCCTCATTTTTGCAGACACTTTTGAGCATTTCGCTCATATATCCAAGAACTACAACTGCAAACATTTCCGATGCGGTGAGATATCCATACTTACATCCGTCATCGCTCGGTCTGAACCCCGACCATGTCATACCTGTGTAGGCAACAGGGTTTCCTTTTCCGTTATTATGAATTGTATCATCATATCTTGCGGCTTGCCTTATAAACAAATATGGTGATTTTTCGTGATGACGTTGCTCCGTTTTCCACAAATCAAGAATAATTCTTGCAGTTTCCTCAAGGTTGTTTAGAATTATTTCCTCTTTGCCGGTCTGTTTCCAGTAAAGATATAGAAGTCTTATCGGATAGCAAAGAGAATCAATTTCATATTTTCTTTCCCATACCCACGGACCGGGTTTAGGAAAATCGCTCGTATTGCCTTGACCGTTTGCTTCCTTATTAAACGCATTTGCGTAAGGGTCTATCTTAACATACATAAGCTGTCTTCGAATCACCCCTTCAATAATTCCGGCAATCTCAGCATTATTTGCAAGCGGCATATAATGCGTTACCTGTGCAGCAGAGTCACGAAGCCACATTGCAGGGATATCTCCTGTTAAAACAAAATATGTACCATCATTGCATTTTTCGAGCGCAGTTTCTATAGTGTTAGGACAACAATTCTTGTAAAGTGAACAAATTTTGGGATATTTTTCAAGTTTGCCTGCGTAATATTCAATTCTTTCCTGAAGTGCCTTTGGTATATTCATATCAGCGCTCCTTTTCCTTAATTTTATAGTTTGTTAAATGTTATATGCTGATTCACTTTATGTAAACACAAATTCAAATTCGTGCCGAAATTCAACTCAATCGAATTCATTATACCATATTTCCTCTCAAAATTCAATAAATTTAATAAAAAAATGTGGCAGTCGTAACATCGACTGCCACTGTAACTAGATTTAATCAATCAAGTACAGATTCTTCGTCCCAGCTGATGATTTCACCGGTTTCTCCATTGATTTCAAATTCATACTCTATATTGTTATAAATGATTTTTCCTTCATACTCCATTCTGCCGTTTTCACGGTCAAGTTTCCATTCCCGTATATTCTCTTTTGTTGCACCCGGAACCTTTTCCAGTACTTTTGTTTTTGCCTGTTCTTCAGTAATGGTTTCCTTGCCATTATTTCCGTCTTGAGAGGAAGCGGTAGTGTTATTTGTGGAAGGAATCTTATTCTCCGCATCTGCATCAAAGGAAAGAATATCTCCTGTTTTTGCATCAATCTGATAATCAAATTCCTGAAAATCCTTGGTGTAAAATTCTACATCATAAACAGCTTTTCCGTTTTCTTGTTCTTTTTCGCTTGTCACAAATGTAACCTGATCTTTTGAGAGTCCTGCATGAGACAAAGCAATGTCCTCTGCTTCCTCCTTGCTGATTTGCTGACCGCCACAGCCTGCTAAAAACACGACAGTTGACAGTATTGCAATCAATGTTTTTGTTTGTTTCATTTTCTTACTCCTTTCAGGTTTTATTTTATGATACGCATTTTTCATACATTTTATTCCATCCAGTTTTCTTCAATCAATGCATTGATTTTTTCTCGGAAAGAAAGCAAAAACTCTGCGGAACGAGGATATTCCGAGAAGGATATCTCCCCTTCCGAATCAATCAGTTTCAAAATTTTCTCTCTGCCGATTAAGCCTTCCAAAAGTTCCATCGCTCTTACATCCTGCAATGCATGATAGAACACTTTTAACCGTATGGAGGGCAAACATTTACCATCCTCTCCGGGATACACAGAAAAGGCATCACCCGATTGAAATCCCTGGCCTGCATCTGTAATCAGATAAGGGTTAACGGGGTATTTGGAAAATTGAGAGTAATAAAAATTATAACCCCAATGCAAAAATCCTTCTATTTTAAATTTGTAAAATTGCAGTCCAATCATACGATTCCGATAAGAAGGCATGGCAAAAAAACGGTTGCACACTTTATCATACTGACTGGTACAATAATAGGTCCATAAATGCTCATTCTTTAAAAATGGCTCAATATGGTCGGTTGCAGGGATCGGATGCTTCACAATCCCCTGCTGATAAAAATCATAGTCCGAAAGGGCATCTATTACCTTGAAATCCTTTAAGTACGGCTCCACAAACTCCACAACCTGGCGGTAGTGTTCAAGATGTTCCAGGAAGGGTTCATCCGATATGTGAAAATATGCGTCGATCTGTTCTTCCCGAAGCACCGCCGTCAAAGCAGGTAAAAAAGCATCTAAAAACTGACGGTATTCCGGGGATAAGGCTTCCACATCCCATCCGAAAATCCGTTTTTCCACTCCGTCAACCATTGCCATAATTTTTGGTGTGAACTTTGCACCCCACTGAGTAAACAGATGTGCCATTTCAAAATATTTGATACCATATTTTTTACAAAGAGCAAACCAGCGTTTTAATTTGTCAAATCCAAAGCGATACTTTCCCCGCTCTAATACAACATCTACCAACTGAATGGTTGGCCGCTCGCCCCCTATCTCTGTGTCCAAAGGAGGAGTGAAAATGGGTGTCAGTATCATATTAATTCCGTGTTCTGCTGCCGTTTTAATAAACGCCTCCATATGTTCCCAATGGGATTCGGAAAGCGGAGTTTCATTGTAATAGCTTGCGATACAATCCCCGTGAAACCATTGAGTGTACACCATTTTTTGTTCCGGTAAGCTCGCCTTCAACACCTTTAATGTAAAAGTGACAGACTTTGGATTTACCGGTCCCACCTTCCCTACACTTACCGCACTGCGTTTTTCTTCTATTGTAACTTTAATAGGATAAATTCCCTCTTGCATCGGTTTTACATGAATCCAGATGGTGTTGGTAAACGAGGTGACTCTTATATGAGCCTGTTCAATCGGACGCAAAACATCAGGAAACAGACCCGGATCACGAGTTAAATAGTCCCCGTCATCCTCACCATATACAGGCAAACAGGACGGGACATGCTCCACAGCATACACATCAACCGAAAGATCAGATTCTACCGAAACAGACACATCGGTGATTTCGTCAGAACAGTATGCAATCTGATAATCAAACTCCTCCCCTGTCAAAACAGAAGCCGAGGTATAGTCGGATGTGGGGAAAGAATCCTTCAAAAATATTTTTTCTAAACTTGAAACTTGTTTTAACTTTAACATTTATTTTAGCCTCTTTATCGCAATCAAACT
>JAZNYR010000221.1:0-5774 GCA_045594525.1 Clostridia bacterium
AATTCTTTAGTGCTTTCCGTGGAACAGGACAACTCTCCTGAAATTACCGCTATGATCGGTACTTCCATTGCAATCTCTATTTCCGACATTCCCTTTGACGGCCCTATCGGCGGTGTGTTTGTAGGAATGGTAGATGGAGAGTTTATCATCAACCCCACCGTGGAACAAAGAGAAAAGAGTGTTCTGCAGTTGACCGTTGCGGGCACCAAAGACCGTGTGGTTATGATTGAAGCAGGGGCTCAGGAAGTCAGCGAAGAGGATATGTATGAAGCAATCCTGTTTGCTCATGAAGAAATCAAAAAGATTTGTGCTTTCATCGAAACTGTGGTAGAAGCAGTCGGAAAGCCCAAGTTTGAATATGAAGCACAGACTGTGAATGAAGAACTGTATGAAGCAGTGAAAGCATTTGCACAGGCAAGAATCGAAGTTGCTCTGGATACGGACGACAAAACGGTTCGTGACAACGCATTGGCAATTGTAATTGCCGATACCATGGAGCATCTGGCGGACAAGTATCCGGAAGTAACGGAAGGCGAAGTTCGTGAAATCTTTGAAAAAATCCAGAAAGCCATTGTAAGACGGTGGTTGCTGGTTGACCATAAGCGTGTGGACGGCCGTAAGATTGACGAAATCCGTCCCTTAAACGCACAGGTAGATCTGGTTCCCAGAACTCACGGTTCCGGTATGTTCACCAGAGGACAAACTCAGGTTCTGACTCTGGCAACCTTAGGCCCTGTTGCAGAAGCACAGCGGTTGGACGGACTGGACAATGAAGACACCAAGCGGTATATGCACCACTACAATTTCCCCTCCTACTCTGTTGGCGAAACCAAACCCTCCAGAGGACCCGGACGGCGTGAAATCGGTCACGGTGCACTGGCAGAACGGGCATTGGAGCCTGTCATTCCTCCTGTTAGCGAGTTCCCCTATGCAATCCGTCTGGTATCCGAAGTATTAAGCTCTAACGGTTCTACCTCTCAGGGCAGTGTTTGCGGAAGCACCTTGGCGCTCATGGCTGCAGGTGTTCCCATCAAAGCTCCTGTTGCAGGGATTTCCGTTGGTTTGGTTACCGATAAAGACGACTATCTGACCATGATTGATATTCAGGGTGTAGAAGATTTTTACGGGGATATGGACTTTAAGGTTGCAGGTACCAAAAAGGGTATCACCGCAATTCAGATGGATATTAAAATCCACGGTCTGACCAAAGAAATTATCAAAGAAGCTCTGGAAAAAACCAGAGATGCAAGATATTATATTTTGGATGAAATTATGTTACCTGTGATTGGCGAACCCAGAGAAACTCTGTCTCCCTATGCGCCCAAGATTACCACTCTTAAGATTGATGTGGATAAGATTCGCGATCTCATCGGCCCCGGCGGAAAGATGATTCAGAAGATTATTGCTGAAACCGGCGCTACCATTGATGTTGAGGATGACGGTACCGTATATGTTGCTTCTCCCGACCAGGCTTCCGGCGAAAAGGCTGTGAAGATGGTTACAGATGTAACCCGCGAACCGGAAGTTGGCGATATTTACACAGGTAAAGTAACCAAGCTGATGGCATTTGGTTGTTTCGTAGAATTCCTGCCCGGAAAAGAAGGCTTGGTTCATATTTCCAAGCTGGATCGGAAACGGGTAGAAAAGGTAGAGGATGTTGTTGCTGAAGGCGACGAAATTGTTGTTAAAGTAATTGAATTTGACAAGCAGGGCAGAATTAATCTGTCCAGAAAAGATGCTCTGCCGGAACAGAACCAAGAATAAAATAACAAAACTTTAATGGGCCGGCCGCGGCAAGGGAATGAAAATTCCTGCCGGTCGGTCCCTTTGTTTTTTCGGAGGTAAAAATGTATCAATTTTATACCTTGTCTAACGGCTTGCGGATTGGGGCGGAAAATATCCCCCATGTTAAGTCTGTTACTGCAGGTTTTTTCATTCGTGCAGGGGGAATGACCGAGCAAAAATGCGAAAACGGGATTTCTCATTTTGTGGAGCATATGCTGTTCAAAGGCACAGAGAAGCGAAACGCCTGTCAGCTTGTTCAGGCAATCGACAGAACGGGAGGCGTTTTGAACGCCTTTACTTCGGATGAATATACCTGTTTTTATGTAAAAACCTTGGACAGACAGTTAGAAACTGCCATTGATGTATTGTGCGATATGCTGTTTCATTCCAAGCTCGCCCCCGAGGATATTGAACTGGAAAAGCGGGTGATTGGGGAGGAAATCAGCCTTTATGAAGATTCTCCCGAGGAGTTGGCAGGAGATATTTTGTCCAAGCAAACTTGGGGGGATTGTCCTGCAGGAAGACCCATTTTGGGTACTGCAGAGGGGATTCATTCCTTTACGAGAGAAGATTTGGTTTCCTATATGGAACGATTTTATCATCCCGAAAATATGGTGTTTGCCATTGCGGGAAGCTTTGAATTATCTCAAGTAATTGAGCTTTTGGAAGAAAGATTGGGTTCGTTTGGTGTATGGAACCCGAATTTTCCACCTTCCCCTTTGATATTTCATCCCGGTATTTCCTATAAAGAAAAGGATGCGGAGCAAACCCAGCTTGCCTTGGGGTTTGAAGGAATTTCCCGAAAGGATGAGGATTTATATCCTTTGTTGGCAGTCAACACCTTGTTTGGCGGTGGCATGAGCTCCCGATTGTTTCAAAATATCAGAGAGCAACGGGGGTTGGCATATTCAATCGGGTCGTACCCTCTTTGTTACAACGAGGCAGGAATGTTGGCGGTGAGTGCGGGCGTGAGTCCCGAAAATGCAGAAGAAACAGTGACGCTGATTTTACAGGAGATGAAGCAGTTTCGTGAACAGGGAATTTTTGCGGAGGAGCTTTCTGCCTGTAAGGATCAGCTGGCGGGAGGATACTTACTGGGCTTGGAATCCACCTCTTCCCGCATGAGTCATTTAGGAAAAGGGTTATTATTGGAAGGAGCGGTCAGAACCCAGGAAGAAGTGTTGGGTCTGATTGACCGTGTGTCAAACGAGGATGTGGCTCGTGTCATTGACCGTGTGTTCACCCCTGATCGTTTCAGCCTGGCTGCAGCCGGGGCAATTTCTCAATGGATAAAAAATCTGTAAGGAACGGAACAATGAAAAAGTACAAAGTACACATTTCTATTTATGTTGCTTTTTTTGCCGTCTGGGTTCTCATGACCCGGGGGGCTGTTTCTCCTTTAATTTATCCCGATGAAGCGGGGTATATCGGCTGGGCAAGAGAGCTGGCAGGACGAACAGGTGAAACCTGGCGGTATCTGCCCGGTTACGGTCTTTTCCTCTCCCCCATTTTTTGGTTTACCAACGATATTTTGCAAGCATATCCTGTGATTATATTGCTAAATTGTGTGTGTGGTGCGGCCATTCCGGTCCTTCTTTACAGCGTGTTGGGTCATTTCCTGGAAGGAAAACAGGGATTGCTGGCTGCTGTTACGGCAGGATTCTATCCTGCATGGTTATTGTACGGTAATCTGGCTTTGTCAGAGGTTTTTTTGACATTTTTATATACCCTTTTGTTGTGGTCGGTTTGCCATTGGGGCAAATCTAAATGGTCATGGCTTGTGTCTTTGTTGTGCTGTGTCTGGATGGTAGTAAGCCACGGTCGGAGCGGAGCAGTCCTCCTCGGGTTACTTGTGGCATTTTGCAGTTATGCCTGGAACAAGCCCTGGCGAAAAAAAGCCTTGATTTCTTGTGACGCTGTCCTGATTTTGGCAGTTGTAACGGGCGTTTTGTATTTATTTGGAACGGAATCGGTAAACGGAGTGCATCTTCGGGAACAGCTGATGGGATTGTTCTCGTTCAGCGGATTGTGGAACAGTTTCTCCACCCTTCTTTCCCAAAGTTATTATCTCACGCTGTCCACCTTTGGCGTAGCGGCACTGGGTGTAGGATACGGAATTGCGATTCTCAAAAAGAAAAACAATCCCGCGGTTTGGTTCATACTGGTGACCTTCTTGTTTTCTATGCTGCTTTCTGCAGTGTTCATGAATCATCATGAAAAACCGGACCATATTCTTTACGGACGGTATAACGAATTTGTATTGGGCGGTATTTTACTACTGGGTATGACAGCATTTTTCAAACAACGAAAATGCGGGTGGGTATTTTTGCTGTTTGTATTTTTAGCGGTATTCACAGGTCTTTGCTACGGTGAAAATCTGATTGGGATTGACAGTAATTTGTGCCATACCTGGGGATTGTATTTTTATAAAATTTTGTTCAGCCGTTTTACCTTCCTTGGTGTAACGGTCTGGTTTGGTTTATGGGGCGGTATGATGTGGTTGATTCGTCGGCACAATCCTACTTCTGCTCTCCTCTTTTTATGTGGTTTGTTTTTGGTCACTGCCTTTTATACCAAATATGATTATTTTATCAAGGGAGCAGCTCCTCGGTATCAACCTTCCCAAATTGCTGATTTGGTGGAGGATGAGGTGTTTGCGACACCCTTAGATGGAGATACCATGGGGTATCCCTGGGGTGTGTATCATCTGCTTACCTTAAAGCCTGAGCTGCAGCTTTCGGAGGATGCGGAAGTTTTGCTGACACAAGAAAAGTCTGGGGTCATACTGGGAAGCGAAATCTATGATACTTTATATCTGTGTCAAAAAGAAGGGAAACAAAAGCCTCTTTCTGGCGAGGCCGTGATAACAGATTGGAACGAAAACAGTCTGACCCTTTTTGTGAAGAATACAGGAAGTCCTTGGATTTGCTATTCTGGTGCGGAGGACTTGGAGGATTGTGTGAGAGTAGTGGTTTGGGTCAGCTCTGAGGAAAAGGAAGAACAGTTCCGTGTGGATTTGCCGCGGAATTTATATGAGGGCGAAACTTTGGAAATGGAGATTCCTCTCACATTAAAGGACGGAGTTTCCCGTGTGCAAATCTGCCCTTGTGTTGATTTATCCTATACGATTGCATCAGCTTGTGCTGATGTGACGGTAGAACAGGGAAATATGATTCAGTGTGAACCTGCACAAATGGAAGAAAAGCAATTTACTTTACTTGATGCAGAAAGCTATCCCCGCCAGACGACAGGAATGTTCCGCGGATACAGTACGGGAAAGACGGTTTATGACCATCTTGGTTGGGATACTTCTGGAAAAAGCTTGATTTTATATACCAAAGGGCAAGCGAAAAATGTATCTGTTTCAGTAAACGACCAGGCGTTGCCTTTAGAAAAAAGGGGCGGAAACGCATATTTCTTTTCTCTAAAGGGGATAACGGAAATTGACAAAATTACCGTAATAAGTGATACGGTTGTTCCGGCAAAAGTAGCAGGAGTGCCGGAAATTCTTGGATTCTTGCGGGCAGATTCTCCCTGCAAACCAGTTTCTTTGTTTGTACGAGGGATGGATAAATTGTTTGGTATCCGTTGGGATTTTTGCTCCTACGGTGCTTGGATTGACCGCATTACGGTCGGGGAGGATTTGCAATAAGGAGGAGAACAAAAATGGAAAAAAGAATGATAACGGACCGAACAGTAAAAGGGTTATTATTTGTCTTTTTTTTATTGTTTTTGGGATGGTTGAGCAGAGAAGCAACCGTACCGCTTATCTATCCTGATGAGGCAGGATATATTGGTTGGGCAAAAATTATTGCAGGGAAATCAGGCGATTATTTGCATTATTTTCCAGGTTATAGCTTGTTGCTGGCGCCCATATTTTTATTTACGGAGGACATACAGCAAGCATATCCTGTGATCATTCAGTTAAATGTGATTATGGGAGCGCTCATACCTGTTTTGCTGTATCACTTGAGTCGATATTTTTGCAA
>JAZNYR010000222.1:0-3862 GCA_045594525.1 Clostridia bacterium
TTGACAAAGAACAGACCATCTCTATTGCAATAAAATAGAATCTTTTTTACACCAGTTATATTCAATCTTGTTTCTGCATTTCCTTCAGGATAGAGCTTAACCATTTGAATTTTATCTGATGATAATGCTGCAATAAAAGAAATATGATGCTGTTTTGTCATATCATGTTCAATACGCACATAATAATCATCTTCTACTTTCTCCATAAGGATTTTATGATATTCATCACTTTCTTCTGGTTGACACGGTGCAAGTGATACACCATGACAATGAATGACAGCCTCTCCCATACAATGAATGATATTGCCGCAAACAGGACAAACATAGAATTTTGAGCGTAGAATATTAGCCGATACATTTGCATTTTGGATTGTATTCCCACTCATCAGTTCTGCGATTGAGATTCCAAAGGCGTTTGCAATAGGCTCTAACAACGATATATCAGGATACCCTCTTCCGGTTTCCCATTTAGAAACAGTTTTATCGGAAACTCTCAATTTTTCCGCAAGTTCAGCTTGTGTCAAATGATATTTTTCCCGCAGTTCTTTGATCACTGTTCCGGTAATGTATTGATTCATCTTCGTACACCTCCGATAAATATTATATATCAAGAGATTAATTTTTTCAACCTACTTAAAGTATATAGAAAAAGAAACGACACAAAGAATCGTTCTCCGTGTCGTCTTACTCTATTAAAGTATGATACAGATTAATCCGCCATTTCCTTCATTGATAATCTTTTGCAAGGTTTCTTGTAATTTTCCTCTGGCATCTTCAGGCATTCTGGAGAGTTTGTTTTGCAATCCTTCATTTACCAGTTCGTGAAGTGATTTTCCAAAAATATTGGACTCCCAGATTTTTTTCGGGTCAACCTCAAATTCTTTTAGCAGGGAATGTACCAACTCTTCTGATTGCTTTTCGGTTCCCACAATGGGACTTACTTCCGTTTCGATATTTGCTTTAATCATGTGAATACTGGGGGCTTCCGCTCTCAGACGCACACCAAACCGATTGCCTTGACGGACAATTTCCGGTTCCTCCAGGGAAAGTTCTTCGATACCGGGGGATACAATTCCATATCCTGTTCTGTTTACTTCTTCTAATGCACCGGAAATTTTATCGTATTTTCTCTTGATTTCAGATAATGTTCCCATCATTCTGAGAATACTGTATTCATCTTTTATTTCAAAGCCGGATCGTTGACTTAATACCTGATAGAACAAGTCGTCACAGGTTATGGCAGTTGCACCGATTTTTCCATTTGCCAGATCTGCTCTGGACACCGAAATATTTTTTAAATACTCACAGGATTTTAATTGTTCCACTGCCATGTATACATCGCTGATTTTTGTTGCAGATTCAATAGATTCGGTTACAGCCTTGTATAATCCTGCCTTGATAGGATGTTCACTATCAAGACATTCTATCCATTTTGGCATATAAAAAGAAATTTCAACAACGGGAAATTCATATAAGACCGTTTTCATAATGTTGTGAATATCCTCCAATTCCATGGTTGCACAATTGATTGGAAGAACAGGGGAGTGATATTCCAGTTCCATTTCTTTTTTTAATTCCAATGTATCCGGATGATCGGGATGTGTTGAGTTTAACAAAATAACAAACGGTTTTTTGATTTCCTGCAACTCGGAAATGACTCTCATTTCTGCATCAACATAATCTTCTCGAGGAATTTCGCTAATGCTTCCGTCTGTTGTTATCATTAAACCTATGGTGGAATGCTCACAAATAACTTTTTTTGTGCCCAATTCGGCTGCTTGTGCGAAGGGGATAGGGGATTCATACCAGGGAGTTGAAACCATTCTGGGTTGATCATTTTCAATGTGTCCCAAAGCGCTGTCAACAATGTATCCAACGCAATCAATCATTCTGACTTGGAAAATGGAATTATCTCCCAAATTGATTTCAACCGCTTCGTTAGGAACAAATTTTGGCTCTGTGGTCATTATGGTTTTACCGGCGGCACTTTGGGGAAGTTCATCTCTGGCACGCTCTCTTTGGTATGCATTCTCAATATTGGGAAGAACCAGGGAATCCATAAATCGTTTGATAAAAGTTGATTTACCCGTACGGACAGGGCCAACCACTCCTACATAAATATTCCCGTCTGTTCGTTCCGCTATATCCTGATAAATACTCATAGCCGTTCCTCCTTACAAATTGTTTGTACATATATATGAACAGGCTGTGTTGTTTATGCAGGAAAATCAATCATATTTTTAAATGATAGGGGAATAGTAATGAAAAAGAGGTGACAAATTTTGGGAGATATTATTTCTTATGTACAGGAAAAAGGAAACCTATCGTTTGACGAATGGGAATTTAATCGGGTTGACAGTTTGGTTTTATCAGAGCTTTCTTATTTGGATTTTCATAATACAAAGGCAATTTATAATGGTTTTGAAGTTACTTTTTCCGAATTAAAAGAACAGGATATTGAATCTTTTTCAAAAGAAACATTATTTCCTGATAAAAATAAGGAATTATTTATAAATGTCATTGGAAGCAAACGATTTGGAGCAATTTATCTTGGATATTACCGACATCATCAAGACCGGGAAAACGAAAAACAATTTGCTGCCATTACCTTTCGTTTAAAAAAGAATCTATATTATGTTGCCTATCGGGGAACTGACGGAAGTTTTGTCGGTTGGAAAGAAGACTTAAATCTTTCTTTTTTACCCAATATTCCTGCCCAGTCAGATGCAGTTTCCTATTACGAAAAAGTTTCAAAATGGAGAAAGGGAATCTTTTTGTTAGGCGGTCATTCAAAAGGCGGGAATTTGGCAGTATATACAGCAATGCGTTGCAACAAGCATGCAAGAAAGAAAATCAGAGCAGTCTATAATCATGATGGCCCGGGATTTCTTCGGGAAGTATTTTCTACTGCAGAATACGAAACAATCAACCATCTCATCCATAAAACGGTTCCTCAGGATTCTATTGTGGGGCTTTTGTTGGAACAACATGGGGATTATTCTGTGATTGAAAGCAATGCTTTTTCTTTTTTACAACACAATCCATTTAACTGGATCGTAGAAAACGGTGATTTTATTTCGGTAAAATCGGTTACCTTTCTATCGGAATATACCAATCAAACATTAAATACCTGGTTGATGCAATTAGAGATGGAAACCAGAAAGGAATTTGTGGATCATCTTTATGAGATTTTTAAAAGCACAAATGTTGAAACAATCCCTGAGCTACTGGCATTGGGGAAGGATGGCGTTAAAATATTGTATCGGAGTATCAAAGAATCAGATCCTGACAAGAAAAATATGATGTATGAAGCAATCGGTGATTTAATCCGAATTTCATTTTCGGAAATGAAAGAATTGTTATCAAAAAAACTAACTTTAAAAAAGAAAGATCTTGACAGCTAATCATCTGCCAAGATCTTTTTTTAGAATTCATAAAGATTTAAACCCGTTATCTCCTCATCAAGCTTTCTTCCGATTTTTTTATCACCTGGAGTTACAATCAATTCGCAGGTTGCTGAAATGTGACATTCATTCAGATGGCCGCCAAATATTTTCATATCAGAATCGCACACATTGATGTGAAGATGCAAATAGGGCTTGTCGTCCTTTACTGAAATATTCCCGATGATAGAGGTAATTTCCATTTCTCCGCTTAATTCGGTTTTGCGATATTCACCCGTTACAACACTATATAATCCGATGATTACTTTATCTGTTGCACCCAAACCTGTAATATGCCCTGATAAAATTTGTTCTTTTTTACAAAATTCCGTCAAAGAAGAAATGACTTCTTCGCCACGGTCAATTCGTACCACATAAAAAGAACCGGATTTACAATATTTCATCATGATTCTCCTTTT
>JAZNYR010000223.1:0-2204 GCA_045594525.1 Clostridia bacterium
AACTTGTCTTCCTAAGACCGCTTGGCCTCCGACTTGCCGTAAAAAAGAGCCGAACCAATCGTTCGACTCTCTGCAGTTTTATTGAATTGCTTTTGTTTTCCACTTGCCGATACGATAAAAAATCAAGGTCAGCACCGCACCAAGTACCCAGGAGGCAAGCAAGGAAATCTGAATACATTCACACCGTCCTACAGGAAGCTGGGGCGTTCTGGTCAGGAAGGAAATACCGTATGCAATGGGAATACGAACAAGAATCGTGGTAATGAGGGAAATCCACATGGGCGTCATGGTATCCCCGGCTCCCCTCATAATCCCTGACAAGCTTTGGGTCACCGCAACTGCAATATAACCAACCGCCAGAATTTTCATCAATCTATAACTCATGTTAACAAGTTCTGCAGTATCCGTAAATATTCCCATCAAGCCTTTTCCGAACAGTAAAATAGCAAGGGTGATGACCGAAGAACAAAGAACCGCAAGCCATGTTCCTTGTTTGGCACCCTTGGTCACACGGTCATAAAGACCCGCACCCACATTTTGTCCGGCATAGGTGGTAAGAGAAGTACCAAAAGAAAAGTTTGGCATCATGGCAAAGCCGTCCACCCGCATAATCACAACATTTGCTGCAATAAACAGTTCCCCGAACTGATTGGTCAAGGACTGGACCACAATCATTGCGGAAGAAAAGATTGCCTGGGTTAAGCCTGAAGGAAGACCCAAGCGGATCAGGGTCAACACAAAGGATTTTTTCGGCTTTAAATATTTCATTCCAAAATCAAAATATTCTCCCATTTTAGACAGCTTCACCAAACAAAGGACAGAGGACACAACCTGGGCAATAACCGTTGCATAAGCAACACCGGGAACTCCCATATTAAGACCTGCCACAAAATAAATATCCAATGCGATATTGATGACCGTTGCCACCAAAAGATACACCAATGCAGAAAAGGAATCTCCAAGTCCCCGAATGATACCGCTTAAAATGTTATAATATGCCATTCCGGCAATCCCCACAAGGGAAATGGTCAGGTAATTCACACAATCCTCCAAAATAGAGGCAGGGGTGTTAAGCATAATAAGAACAGGTCTTATCAAGGGTGTTGCCACCAGAATCAAAGCCAGACAGGCGATTGCAGTAACCGTAATGCTGTTCCCTACCGTATAGGAAAGGCTTTCCCTGTTTCTGGCACCGAAATACTGGGAAACCATAATGGTTGCACCGGCAGAAATCCCGATAAACAAAACCAAAAGCATATTTAAAATAGGAAGGGTGCTTCCTACCGCTGCCAGGGCATTATCCCCTATGTACCTTCCTACTACAATACTGTCCACCGTGCTGTATAGCTGTTGGGCAATATTCCCAATCAACATGGGAAGGGTAAATAACACAATACTTTTCCACGGACTGCCCACCGTCATATCCGTAGGCGCTGATAATCTTTTTAACATATTTTTTCCTCAACTTTGCAATAATTTAGGACATGATACAGTATAACACAAAACAACAAATTTTTCAACCCCCATACAAAAAACAAACTCCCCAAATCGGGGAGTGAAGTTGGCATATTTTTTGTGTAGATTTTTAATTTTGCAATTGTAATAACTCCTGATAATCAAAATCAGGATGAAAGGTCAGATTCAGACCCGATGCCAGTATTTTTGAAACAGAAGAAACAGCCGCATCCGCGTCTTTCGGTGCCACAATCAGATTTTCTTTATGAAGCACCTCTCTTAATGCATCATAAGGATTTTCCAGCAAAGAAGACAGTTTTTTTAATTCTTCTTTCTGCTGCGACTGACTCCGAAGTGCCTGTAACAACAATTCCACCGCGTCCCCCGCAATGGTCGCCGCATCCACAACAGTAGGAACCCCAATCCCGATGACAGGAACGCCAATACTTTCTTTGGTCAAAGCAAAACGGTGATTCCCTACCCCCGCTCCCGGGCTGATGCCCGTATCGCAAAGCTGAACGGTGGTACTGATTCTGTCTATGCTCCGCGCCGCTAAGGCATCGATAGCAATCAGGGCATCGGGGCGAATTTTCTCTACCAGCGCCTTGATAATTTCCCCTGTTTCCATACCCGTTGTACCCAGAACACCCGGCGCAATGGCGCAAACCGAGCGGATGCCTTCACCCAGGGCATCGGGCATATAGGTAAACAGATGGCGGGTAACCATCAGCCGATTCACAACCTTAGGT
>JAZNYR010000224.1:0-2359 GCA_045594525.1 Clostridia bacterium
ATGATTGCACGGAACGGAAAAAGCTGCCTTGAATGGTTGCTGGTTGCATTTTCCTTTCATCCCTCCGCAAAATTGCTTCGTGACAGCGGATTGCCCTTTGATGCAAATCCCGGGTTTTCCTTTGAACTTCATTGGAAAGAGGAAATCGATGAGATGCCCGAGATTTCAAAAACAGAAGAAAAGGCGGAACAGGAATCAATGGATTTGTCTGCCCTTGTTTATGAATATCCGTATGATGCACTTTGCCGGATTCCCGCCAAACTTTCGGTCAGCGAATTGAAACGACGGTATGAGGGTGAGGCGACAGAGGAAGGATGGGTATATTTCCCCAAAGAAATTGCGGAAAGTCCCTTACAGACGCGTCCTGCATTTATGCGTGAGGAACGGCTGACGGCTGCCCAGCGGGGAACGGTGTATCATCTGGCAATGCAGTATCTTGATTTGAAAACATTGAACGATAAAGAAAAAATCAAGGAACAGTTGGATTCCTTTGTAATTAGCGGACAAATGACACAGGAGGACAGAAACGAAATTGATGTCTCGCATCTTTTAAAATTCAGTCAAACACCTCTTTATGAATTGATTTGCAAGGCGGACCGCATTGAAAGAGAAAAACGATTTTTGTTGCCTTTTCCTGCAAAAGAATTGTTTTCTGAGGCGGGAGAGGAAAAATTGCTGATTCAGGGGATGATGGATTGCCTTGTGGAAAAAGACGGAGAATTTTATCTGCTGGATTATAAGACGGATTTTGATACTGATTTTGACCGTGCAAAAAAACGGTACGAAATGCAACTATACTTGTATTCTCAGGCAGTGGAACAGATTTACGGAAAAAAACCTGTAAAATCTATTCTTTATTTTATAAAAACGGGAGAATTTTTCAGTATCTCTTGACAAGTTAGGAAAAAAAAATTATAATAGATGGTAACATATCTTTAGATGAAAGGGGAGTAATCAGTTGATTAAAATTATGCTAAAAGACGGCTCAACCATGGAAATTGAGCAAGGATGCAGTGTGTATGATGCTGCCAGACAAATCAGTGAAGGACTTGCACGGGCGGCAGTTGCCGGTGCGATAGATGGAGAGGTTGTGGATCTGACTACCAAGCTGGAGCAGGATTGCACATTGGAAATTCTCACCTTCGACGACGAACGGGGGAAGAAAACCTTCTGGCATACTACCTCCCATATTTTGGCACAGGCTGTGAAGAATTTATTTCCGGATACCAAGCTTGCTATCGGTCCGGCAATTGATAATGGATTCTACTATGATTTTGATATGGAGCACACGCTGACCAATGATGACCTTCGTGACATTGAGGCAGAAATGAAGAAAATCGTGAAAAACGGTTCCAAACTGGAGCGGTTTGTTTTGCCGAAAAACGAAGCATTGGAATTGATGAAAGAGGAACCCTATAAGGTAGAGTTGATTGAAGAATTACCCGAAGGGGAAACCATTTCCTTTTACCGTCAGGATGGATTTACTGATTTGTGTGCAGGACCTCATCTGTTTGATGTACGAAATGTGAAGGCAATTGCCCTTCTTTCCGCAACCGGTGCTTACTGGAGAGGAAATGAAAAGAACAAGATGCTTCAGCGTGTGTACGGTGTTTCTTTTCCGAAAAAGACCATGCTAGACGAGCATTTAGAAAAGCTGGAAGAAGCAAAGAAAAGAGACCATAACCGTCTGGGTCGTGAATTGGAGTTGTTTACCACCTCTGACTTGATCGGTCAGGGATTGCCTATTTTGCTTCCCAAAGGTGCAAGAATCATTCAGTTGTTACAGCGTTTTGTAGAAGACGAAGAGCAAAAGAGAGGTTGGCAGTTAACCAAAACACCTTTGATGGCAAAGAGTGATTTGTATAAAGTATCCGGTCACTGGGATCATTATCAGGACGGAATGTTTGTGATGGGTGATGAGGAAGTGGATAAAGAAGTGTTTGCACTTCGTCCCATGACCTGTCCTTTCCAGTATCAGGCATATTTAAACCGTGCCCGTTCTTACCGTGATTTGCCCCTTCGTTATAACGAAACCTCCACCTTGTTCCGTAACGAAGCATCGGGAGAAATGCATGGATTAATCCGTGTCCGTCAGTTTACCATTTCGGAAGGTCACTTAATGTGTACTCCCGAACAACTGGAAGGCGAGTTTAAAAGCTGTCTGGAACTGACTATGTTTATGCTCAAAACTTTGGGGCTGTATGAGGATGTAAGCTATCGGTTCTCCCAGTGGGATCCTGATAACAGAGAAAAATACATCGGAACCGAAGAACAGTGGGAGGAAGCCCAGTCAACCATGAAGAAAATCCTGGATGACCTGGAAGTTCCCTATGTAATCGGAATTGGAGAAGCGGCATTC
>JAZNYR010000225.1:0-2313 GCA_045594525.1 Clostridia bacterium
GCATGAAGGAGTAAAATCAGAATCACGGAAAGGCGGTTCATGTTTTCCTTCACCGTATCCAGATGGGCAGCAAAGGAAATGATAAAGCCCATTTTCACAAGCTCACCGGGCTGAAACCGCACAGGTCCCAGTACAAGCCAGCTTTGTCCTCCCGTTTCCTCCCGACCGATACCCATCGTGAGGGTCAGTCCCAGCAATACTAAATTCATCACAAAAAACACCCACCAGTATCGATGATAAAATCGGTTGGGGATACAAAGCACCAGATACATACACCCTGCACCAATCACCATTGACACCGCCTGACGAAGGGCAGCAGAGAACCCAACGGCACTGAAAATCATGGCAATTCCCAAAATGGTGACTGCCATGCAAAGAGTAAATAGACAATAATCAAAGGGTGTTTTTGCAGTTTCTTTTTTTCTCATAATCAGCCTTCTTTTGTAAGAAATAAAATTCTGTATCTATCATATCATAAATTTTAAAAAATTTCAATATTCAATCTTTTCTTTTTGCGGATTATCTGTTATAATAAAAGAAAGAACAGAATTTGGAGAAGAATAATGAAACAAAAAACATTATCCATTTTAGAATTTGATAAAATTACCAAGCGTCTTTCCGGCTTTGCTGTTAGTGAGGCGGCGGGGAAGAAGGCGGTGGAGTTAAAGCCTGAAACCAACTTGCAAACCATTGCGGCATTGCAACGGGAAACCACCGATGCGGTGCAGAGATGCCTTAAATGCACCAACCCGTCTTTTGATAAACTTAACGATGTGAGCGGGGCACTGCATCGTGCGGAAATCGGTTCCGTCCTTCGGATTGGGGATTTGCTTTCTATCGGTCGGATTTTGCAATCGGCTCGGACCGTTTCTTCCACCCAAGGGGAGCAGTCCGATTCCTTGAACGGTTATTTTATGGGTTTGACCGCCGATAAGCTGTTCGAAGAACGGATTTTTGGCAGTTTTTTAGGAGAAGATGAGGTGGCGGACAGTGCAAGCCCTGCATTGCATGGGATTCGCCGTCAGATGAAGCTTTCTTCCGAACGGGCAAAGGGAATGTTAAACGATATGATTCGTTCCCCAAAATATCAGAAAATTTTGCAAGACCCCATTGTGACCATGAGGGCAGGCCGTCATGTCATTCCCGTCCGTGCAGAGTATCGGGGAGATGTGCCGGGGATGATTCACGACACTTCCGCCTCGGGTGCCACTCTGTTTATTGAACCTATGGCGGTGGTGAATGAGAATAACAAAATCCGTGAGTTTGAGCGGAAGGAAAAGGAAGAAATTGAACGGATTTTAGCGGACTTTACCGCAGAGGTAGCCTTGCGGAGCGAAACAATCAAACAAGATTATACCCTGTTGATTCAGTTGGATTTTATTTTTGCAAAGGCAAGAATGAGCCTTGCCATGGACGGGGTTTCTCCCGAGCTTAGTCTGTCGGGGGAAACGGAGCTGAAGAAAGCACGGCATCCCTTGCTGGATCAAAAATCTGTGGTGCCTGTGGATATTTCTTTGGGAGAGGGCGTGCTCATTATTACCGGTCCCAACACAGGCGGGAAAACGGTGGTGTTAAAAACCATTGGTCTCTTAACCGCCATGACTCAGGCGGGGCTTCATATTCCTGCGGCAGAACAAAGCCGTGTGCGGATTTGTAAGAAAATTTTTGCAGACATCGGGGATGAGCAGAGCATTGAGCAAAGTCTTAGTACCTTCTCGGCTCACATGAAAAATATTGTAACAATCACCAAAGAGGCGGACGGCGATTCTTTAGTGCTCTTTGACGAATTGGGTGCGGGAACCGACCCTACGGAAGGTGCAGCGCTTGCCATTTCCATTATTGAAACGGTTCGTGCTTTCGGGGCAAGAGTTGCGGCTACCACCCACTATAGCGAATTAAAAGTATATGCCATGACCACAAAGGGGGTGCAAAACGCCTCCTGTGAATTTGATGTGGAAACCCTGCAGCCTACCTATCGGCTGATTATGGGTGTGGCAGGGAAGAGCAACGCGTTTGCTATCTCTCAAAAATTAGGCTTGAGCGAAAAAATAGTCGAGTCGGCAAGACAGCGATTAAGCGAGGAAACGGTCAAGTTTGAGGATGTGCTGACCCAAGTGGAGGAAAGTCGGAAACTGGCAGAAAAAGAGGCGGCAGAGGCGGCAAAACTCCGCCATGAAATCAGTCTGATTCGGAACACCGTGTCCAAAGAACAAGAAACTGCCGCCCAAAAGGCGGATAAAGTATTGGAAAAAGCAAGACAGCAGGCAAAAGAAATTGTGCTGGAGGCAAAGCGGGAAAGCGATGCCTTGTTAG
>JAZNYR010000226.1:0-3474 GCA_045594525.1 Clostridia bacterium
TCATAAAGGTTTCCACCGCATCGTCAAAGTGATGTCCCAACGCCACCTTTTCACATCCTTTTGAAAGTGCTGCATCGTGAAGTGCTCCCCGACGCATTTTTGCACAAAGGGAACAAGGATTGGATTCCTGTCTTGCTTCAAAAATCACCGGAGCAATATCGGTTTTGACTACGGTATAAGGAACCTCTAAAGAGTCACACAATGCTTGAATTCTGGAAAAATCAAGGCCCTCAAAGCCCATATCCAGAGTGATTGCTTCAAGCTCAAATTGGTTGGGATAAAACCGTTTCAGATTAGATAGGGCATAAAGCAGACAAAGAGAATCTTTTCCGCCTGAAATACCCACTGCAATCCGATCGCCTTCCTGAATCATATCATAGTCCTCCACACAGCGGCGGACATGACTTAATAAGTGCTTCATCCCATTCATCCTTTCTATAATTCTATTATAACGGGGATTTGAAAAAAAATCAAGAGTTATTCAAACATTTGGGTAAATTTAAAATTTTCCTTCCAAAAACCATTGACAGAACCCGAAGAAAAAGGTATAATTAAAGGATACTGGGGTATTATGCTCGGTAGAAGTCTGAAGAGAAAGGAAATCGGGTATGGCAGAACAAAAAAATGCACGAAGTCAGCACATTTCCCAAGAGGAAATTGACCGTCAAAAACAGTATATGCAACAGGTGGCAGACCTTTCCCTGAACGGTCGGATGGCGTGTGTTCAGACCTACGGATGCCAGCAAAACGAAAACGATTCCAGAAGAATCTGCGGCATGCTCCGTGAGATGGGTTTTCTGTTTACCGATGACCTGAATCAGGCGGATTTGATTGTGTTTAACACCTGTGCCGTACGGGAAAATGCAGAACTGAAGGTGTACGGCAAGGTGGGTGCCCTAAAGCACCATAAACGCCGTAAGCCTTCGCTAAAAATTGCCCTGTGCGGTTGTATGACCCAGCAAACACAGGTTGCCCAGACTATTAAGCGAAAATATCCTCATGTGGATATGGTGTTCGGAACCCATGCCCTGTATCGTTTTCCTGAAATTTTGTACCGTTCTTATCACGAGGAGAGGGTGTTTGAAACAGAAAATTCGGACGGTGCCATTGCAGAGGATTTACCCATTTTGCGGGACAACCCCGTAAAGGCGGGAGTATCGGTGATGTATGGCTGTAATAATTTTTGTTCTTATTGCATTGTACCTTATGTGCGGGGCAGAGAGCGAAGCCGTGATATGGGAGATGTGCTGTCAGAAGTCAGACAGACTGTGGATTCGGGTATTAGCGAAATTATGCTGTTGGGGCAAAATGTCAATTCCTATGCAGGGGGTTGTGATTTTGCGGATTTGCTTTCTCAAGTTGCACAAACGCCGGGTCTTCGCAGGATTCGGTTTATGACCTCGCACCCCAAAGACATCAGCGAAAAGCTGATTAAGACTATGGCTGCGTTCCCCAACATCTGCAATCAGCTTCATTTGCCTTTTCAGTCAGGAAACAATCGTGTTTTGCAAGTGATGAATCGGAAATACACCCGTGAGCATTATCTGGGACTGATCGACATGGTTCGCTCTTATCTTCCCGATGTGGTGTTGAGTAGTGATGTCATCGTAGGTTTTCCGGGAGAAACGGAGGAAGAATTTGAGGATACCCTGTCATTGGTAGAACAAGTGCGGTTTGACAGCTTGTTTACCTTTATTTATTCCAAGCGGCACGGTACTCCTGCGGCAACCATGGAGGATTTGGCAACGGAAGAGGATAAATCAAGACGGTTTGGGAAATTATTAGAATTGCAAAACCGTATTTCCAGAGAAATCAACGAAAGCTATGTAGGGAAAAGCTTTGAAGTTCTGATTGAAGGCGAGGCAAAGCATGAGAAGGATATGCTTGCCGGACGGACAGAAGGGAACAAATTGGTTCATTTAAAAGGATCAGAAGAACTGATCGGACAATATAATAATGTAACAATAACAGAGGCACAAACCTGGTCTCTGATTGGCGAAAGGAGTTAAGTAAAATGGATATTTTGGAACAAGCCCAGATTTTGGGAAAATTGATCGCAGAAAGTGATGAATATCTGAGCATGAAAAAGGCAGAAGAAGCCCAGTTGGCAGATGAGACTGCCCAGGCACAGCTGGCTGCCTACAATGACCTGACCAACGAATTTTCCATGAAGGTCAGAATGGGAGAACCCACCAAGGAGGAAATGGAGGAATATAAAGAAAAGCTGACAGCAGAATATCAGAAGCTGAACGAAAATCCTACCATTAAGGAATATATTTATACCCAGCAGGCATTCGATGCGTTGATGAAAAAGATCAACACTTTGATTGCTCAATATGTGATTCCCCAGGGGAATGGCGGCTGCAGCGGCAGTTGTGAAAGCTGCGGAGGATGTCAATAATACCAAAAGAAAAAGGAGGCGGGAGAAATGGCAGAACTTTCACCAATGATGAAACAATATATGGAAATAAAACAGGCGAATGAAGATGCGATTTTGTTCTTCCGTCTGGGCGATTTTTACGAAATGTTTTTCCGTGACGCCGAGATTGCCTCCAAAGAACTGGAAATTACATTAACAGGCCGTGATTGCGGTTTGGAGTCCCGTGCTCCTATGTGCGGTGTTCCTTTTCATTCGGCGGATTCTTATATTGCCCGCTTGATTGCAAAAGGATATAAGGTTGCCATCTGCGAGCAGGTGGAAGACCCCAAAGCGACCAAGGGAATTGTCAAACGGGAAATTATTCGTGTGGTCAGTCCCGGGACACTGATTGATACCAATGTCCTGGATGAAAAAAAGAATAATTATCTGTGCTGTGTTTACCGGGAAGAAAAGGGTGGCGGTATCGTGTTCGGCGATATTACCACCGGCGAAATTTCTGCTACCTGGTTTGAAGGTGACGGATATTTGTTCCGTATTTATAACGAAATCGGCAGATACCACCCCAGCGAGTTGTTGACCAATGAAGGTTGTATCGGCGAACGACAGTTTTCTGCCTTTGTGGAGGAACGGTTCGGTCTTCGTGTGGGATTCCTTGATTCGGAATGTTTTTCTTTGGAACAGGCAAAAAGTGCTTTGGAACAGCAGTTCCGTACCAACGATTTTGCAAGCATCGGGTTAGAGGAGCAACATTATACCCTGCGTGCTTGCGGTGCTATGTTCGGTTTTTTACAGGAAACCCAGAAGGTTTCCTTGGAGCATATTCGCGAGATTCATTCTTATACGGACGGGGAGTTTATGGATTTGGATTTAAACACCCGCCGAAATTTGGAAATCACCGAAACCATGCGGGAAAAGAGCAAGGCAGGGTCTTTGCTTTCTGTTCTTGACAGAACAGGGACCGCAATGGGAGCAAGACTTCTTCGGAAGTGGCTGGAACGGCCCTTGATTAACTGCGTTTCCATCCGCAGACGGTTAAACGGAGTAGAGGAGTTGTTTTCAGACAGTATCCGCCGTCAGGAACTGATGGGGGTACT
>JAZNYR010000227.1:0-4662 GCA_045594525.1 Clostridia bacterium
TATACCATATTTTACTTGATTTTTAAAGTTTTTTTGCAAAAAAAGACCACCAACATTGACTTTGTCAGTGGTCTGAGCACTTGCAATCGCAAGTGCTTTTTTCTGGTGAGCCATCGGAGATTCGAACTCCGGACACCTTGATTAAAAGTCAAGTGCTCTGCCGTCTGGGCTAATGGCCCGTATTGTGGGAAGGCTCGTCCTTCCCGTTTTTGGCTGGGATGGCAGGACTCGAACCTACGAAATGCCAGAGTCAAAGTCTGGTGCCTTACCGACTTGGCTACATCCCAATATAAGTAGTAAGGTGATTTGGTGGGGTGGATAGTCGGATTCGAACCGACGGCCTCTAGAGCCACAATCTAGCGCTCTAACCAACTGAGCTATACCCACCATAGTTGGCGCGCCTGAAGAGATTCGAACTCCTGACCCACTGCTTAGAAGGCAGTTGCTCTATCCGACTGAGCTACAGGCGCATAAAAATGGAGCGGGTGATGGGAATCGAACCCACACGACCAGCTTGGAAGGCTGGGATTCTGCCATTGAACTACACCCGCATCAAAACAGCTGCAAACAAGTTTGCTTGTTCAATTGTTTATCACTTCATGTGACCATATCATTATAACAAGAAATTCCTGATTTGTCAACTGTTTTTTTGAATTTTTTTTATTTTTTTCTAATTTTAATCATATCGCCTTCAACAAAGACATTTAATTGGTCTCCTTTTGTTGCTTCTCCACGAATGATCATGGAGGAGAGGGGATCTTCCAACTCTTTTTGGATGGCCCGACGAATGGGGCGGGCACCGTAAGTATGGCTGTATCCCTTTTGTGCAACAAAGGCGGCAACATCCGAATCAATATCCAATGAAATTCCGCTGATCCATGCCTGATGAACCAAATCCCGAATCTGCAGGGAAGCAATTTCGCAGATTTCCTCTTTGGTGAGACTGTGGAAGGAGATAATTTCATCAATCCGATTTAAAAATTCGGGACGGAAGATATTTTTTAGTCCTTGTTCAGCTCTCCGTTCTTCCCGACCTTCCGGATTGGTGCCAAAGCCGTAAATTCCTGCAGATTCGTTGGAACCTGCGTTTGAAGTCATAATGATAACCGTGTTACGGAAATCAACGGTTTTTCCGTGACTGTCCGTAATTTTTCCGTCATCTAAAATTTGCAACAGGATATTGTGCACATCCGCGTGGGCCTTTTCGATTTCGTCCAGCAGAATGACGCTGTAAGGACGGCGGCGGACCTTTTCGGTTAGCTGGCCTGCATCGTCATATCCCACATAACCGGGAGGAGAGCCAATCATTTTGGAAACAGAATGTTTTTCCATGTATTCTGACATATCCACCCGTATGAGCGCATCCTCTGTGTCAAACAGTTGCTCTGTAAGAGTTTTCACCAATTCCGTTTTTCCTATTCCTGTAGGGCCTACAAAAATAAAGGAAATGGGGCGTTTTTTCCGAACCAGACCTGCTCTGTGGCGGCGGATTGCATTTGCAACAGCGGTCACGGCCTCGTTCTGACCAATCACACGGCGGTGGAGATATTCTTCCAGGTTCAGTAATTTTTCGGATTGGTCCTGGGTTAACTGCTGAACAGGAATACCGGTACGGCTTTGAATGACTTGCGCCAAATCTTCACGGGTCACATAAACATTTTCCATTTTTGCTTCCAGTTCTTCGATTTTGGTCAGCAGACGGCATTCCTTGATTTTCAAGTCTGCCGCTTTTTGGTAATCCTCAATAGAGTCTGCCGAAATGGCAGATTCCTTTTCTTCTGCAACTTTTTTCAGTTCGTTTTTGTATTTTGTGAGTTCTACTAATGCCAGATTTTTTAAATTCACCATAGAGCCTGCTTCGTCAATCAGGTCAATTGCCTTATCGGGGAAAAACCGCTCCGGCAAATAACGGGCTGCCATATCCACAGCCTCGTGAATGATTTCGTCTGTAATTACCACACGGTGAAATTCCTCGTAATAGTGCTTGATGCCTTGCAAAATTTCAATGGTATCTTCCGCCGAGGGTTCATTCACAATGACCGGTTGGAACCGACGCTCCAATGCAGAATCCTTTTCAATATGTTTCCGATATTCATCCAGGGTGGTTGCTCCTAAAATGCGGATTTCACCTCTTGCAAGGGCGGGCTTTAAAATGTTCGCCGCACTCATGGCACCTTCCGCATCTCCTGCGCCCATAATATTATGAAGCTCATCAATGACTAAAATGATATTTCCTAAATTTTTGGCTTCTTCGATAATATTTTTCAAACGAGCTTCAAACTGACCGCGAAATTGTGTTCCCGCAACAATTGCCGTAAAATCAAGAAGGTACACTTCAAAGCTTAACAACATAGCAGGCACCTGCTTTTCCGCAATCCGAACAGCAAGCCCTTCTGCAATGGCACTTTTTCCCACACCGGGGTCACCCAAAAGAACAGGGTTGTTCTTGGTTCTTCTGTTTAAAATACGAATCACACGGGCAATTTCTTCTTCCCGCTTTACCACTTTATCAATGGCACCTTCCATTGCTTTTTTCGTCAGATTGGTACCGTAGGTATCCAACAGTCTCTTTTTCTTTAATGTTTTTTTATCCGTTTTGGTTTTGGTGGATTTGTTTTCGGTTACTTTTTCCTCTTCTTCTGAAAACCTCTGAGATGGCTGTGAAAGCAGGGAACTGAACATTTCAAAGGGATTTCCTCCCGTGGTCAGTTCTGCTATGTTTTCTTCCGAAAACATTCCGTTCATTTCTTCCATCATGGATTCCATTTGTTCATCATCAATATTCATCTGGGACAGCATTTGTTCCACCGGCTTGATGCCCAGTTCTTTTGCACAGGAAAGGCAAAGACCTTCTTGTGATACTTCTCCGTTGTCCGCTCTTGCCATAAAGACAACAGCAATATTTTTTTTACAGCGGCTGCACAACATTGTCATCACTCCCTTGCTCTGGTTGTAAAACCCGTTGTATCTTTCTATTATATCATAAATTCTGTAACTTTCAAGAGCTTTTTTAAAAAATTTAATTCTTTAGAAATGGAAAAAAGGCTTGCATTATAATAGGAAATATGGTATAATATTACCGATGGTGTGGCCCTATCGTATAATGGTTAGTACGCCGCCCTCTCACGGCGGTAATAGGGGTTCGAATCCCCTTAGGGTCACCAGTTTATTCTTTGAATCAGGTGGTGCTCGATATGAGCAAGTCGGAAGACAATGTGCATGCAGGTCACAGGAATCGGTTGCGGAAACGCTTTTTGGAGGAAGGTTTGGATGCCTTTAAGCCGCACGAAATCCTTGAGCTGCTTTTGTTTTATACAATCCCAAGAAAAGATACAAATGAATTGGCACATAGATTGTTGAATCATTTTCACAATTCCCTGCCGGCGGTGCTGGAAGCAAGCTATGAGGACTTGCTGGCGGTAAAGGGCATCAGCGAAAAATCAGCTTGTCTGATTAAAATGATGCTTCCTATTTTTCGGCAATACGGACTTTACCATACACGGGAAACCTGCCGCAGCTTTGAAACAACAAAGCAGATTGCAGAGTATGCCAAGTCTTTATTTTTTGATTGTACCTATGAACGGATGTACTGCATTTGTTTATCTCCGGGGAAAAAGATGCTTCGCACCATTTTGTTAGGGGAAGGGGACCCGGGGAATGTATCGGTGGCAATTCCCAAAGCAGTTTCTTTGATTTTGCAGCAAAATGCCAGCAGTGTCATTTTAGCTCACAATCACCCCGGCGGAATTGCAGTATTTTCCTCCGAGGATTACGATTATACACTGAAATTAAAGCGCGCATTGGATACCCTGGATATCAAATTGGTGGATCATGTTTTGGTGACAGATGAAACATGCGTCAGTTTGATTGAAATGGGTGGAGTGGAGAAAATAATGAGTCTTCACAGTGCTTATATGAGGGACAAAGGAGAGATGGAAGTATGAAAAAAATATGTTTGTTATTGGCTTTGTGCTTGGTGCTTGGCGGCGTAAGTACAGTTGCTGCAGAGGAGCCGAAAATCATTGTTTTTTTAAACACGGAGCGGGTGGAGTTCCCGGACCAACAGCCTACGCTGGTGTCTGACAGAACTTTGGTACCTCTTCGTGCTATTTTTGAAGCATACGGTTGTATGGTGGAATGGAGTAACGGTGCGGCTTATGCAGCATGTGCTATGCCCGGACGGGTGCGGCTGCTCCAGATTGCAGAAGGAAAAAATGAAATTGTAGTCCGTGATTATATCATGGAAAACGGAGCACAGAAAAGCACGGAATCCCGTATTGCATTAGATGTGCCTGCACAAAATATTAACAACCGTATTATGGTGCCTCTGCGTGCCGTTAGCGAAGCGTTGGATGCAGAAGTAATCTGGAACGGAATTACTTCTTCTGTGAACATTTTTTATGATAAAGAAAAGATTTACAGTATCGAACAGCAAGATGAATTTATCAGCGATAATTATGTGAAGGTACAACATATTTTACTGGAAAATTCCATAAAGGGAAGAAGTAAGGGAGAGGTGATTATCGATCAGGTGACGAAGGAAGGATTCAATTTTGAAGCCTTGATGTATGAGCATAATCTGGACAGTGGTGTTGCGAATCATCCTGAGGGTTACATATTTGCCAAGGGGGAAGTAGGGGAAGAGGCGGTTGAAGTCGGATC
>JAZNYR010000228.1:0-9804 GCA_045594525.1 Clostridia bacterium
GGCATTGACAGCTGCGGTAAAGCTTTTATCAAATACATCACGGCTAAACCGCAGGGCATTTTCCCGAATTTTTTCTTTGGAAAATTCCATGGATTCAAACCGTAAAATAGCGTCACACAAAGAATCCACCGTTTGTTCTTCAAAAAAGATTCCCGTTTCCCCGTCTTTCACCGTTTCCAGTGCTCCGCCTTTACCATAAGCAATGACCGGTCTTCCGCAGGCTTGTGCTTCTACGGGTGTGATCCCGAAATCCTCCTCACCGGGAAATAAAAATGCTTTGCAGTTCTGGTAATATCCTCGCAATTCCTCATCAGAACACCGTCCCGCAAAGATGGTATTTTCTCCTGCCAATTTACGAAGATTTTTTTCTTCTCCGCCTCCGCCTACCACAATCAGTTTCCGTCCCAGTCGTTCGCAGGCCTGAATCGCCAAATCAATCCGCTTATAGTTTACAAAACGGGAAGCAATAAAATAATATTCTTCGGAAGGAGCTTCAATGGGTGTGTAAAACTCCGTATTGCCAAAGGGATAAACAACCGTGCTTTCCCTGCGATAATGCTTTTTAATCCGTCGGCTCACATTTTGCGAATTTGCCATAAATGCATCCACCCGCATAGAAGAGAGGGCATCCCATAGTCTGATTTTATGCATATAATGGGGAATCAGCCACCGAAACAAGGGGGAAGCATGTTTTTTATATTCAAAATAAAAGTCCCAGGCATAGCGCATGGGAGTTGCGCAAAAGCACACATGCACCGCATCAGCACGGGTCAGCACGCCTTTGGCACAGCAAGTAGAAGAAGAAATAACCAAATCGTATTCGGACAAATCAAAAGACTCCACCGCTTTTGGAAAAAAGGGCAGATATTTATTGTACAGTTTATCAGCAAAGGGGAACTTCTGAATATAAGAAGGTCGCACATCAGAAAACATGTTACCCATGGTTTTTTCGCGATACACCATTGTATAAACAGGCGCGTTCGGGTAAAGCTCCGTAATCCGCTTTAACACCTGCTCCGCACCGCCCCAATTGGTCAGCCAATCATGTACAATCGCAACTTTCATATCGTTTCTCCTACAATTCTTTATATAGTTCAAACACCGTATCTGCCGCCTGCTCCCAAGTAAACTGTTTCACCCGCTCAAATCCTCGGCTGATACAAGATTCACGCAAAGCAGTGTCACTGAGAATCCGTTCCATGGCATCTGCCAATTCCTCCGAATCCTTCGGATTGATCAGCACTGCCGCATTTCCTGTTACTTCAGGCATACAAGAGCAATTTGAGGTAATCACCGGCGCGCCGCACGCCATGGCCTCCAAGGGCGGAATCCCGAATCCTTCATACAAAGACGGAAACACAAAGGCTTTTGCTCCTGAATACAGCTTTGGCAAATCCTCATGGGGCAGAAATCCCGGGAATATCACATCCTGTTCTAACCCGTATTCCTTTACTCTTTCAAAAATCTTGTTATATTCCCAACCTCTGGCACCGCCAAGCACCAGCTTGCAATCTCCCAGATTGGGTTTTGCAATTCGGTATCCTTCCAACAGTCCCAACAGATTTTTCCGAGGTTCCAATGTGCCCAAATATAAAAGATAATGCTCAGGCATTCCAGAGAGTCTCTCTGTTACGGGACGGAACCGTTTCTGGTTCACGCCATTATATACCACCCGAATTTTTTCTGCGGGCAGATTCATCTGGTCTATCAATTCCTGTTTCACCGTTTCGGACACAGTAATAATCATGTCCGAATCTTTACAGGACCGCTCCAGATGCAGTTTTAATCTTCTGTAGTTTCGTTTTTCCATGGTTTCTGGGAAATTGAGATATACCAAATCATGAACGGTATTCACAATTTTCCCGGGCACCTTTGGAGGAACCACAAAATTAAAAAAATGATAAATGTCCGCTGTTGTGCTGAACACCTGTCCCAGTCCAAGACGGGGCAGTTTGTTCCACAGCTCTACATAAATCCCGTAGGGAAGAAGATTGTTCTGTACAATTTCTGTTTGGGGAATCCGCTCCCGCAACACTCCCTCACTCCCCCGCCGTTTCAAAAAATCGTATAACAGCAAGGTGCAATCCAACTCTTCCCGCTTACAAAGTCGGGAAGCAATCTCCAAAGCATGAACCCCCACACCGCTTAATTGGGGAGAGGCGATTGGGTATGCATCAAAGGCAATTTTCAAAGGAATCACTCCTGTTCCTTCCGTTCATAATCCAATTTTCGTACCCGATACTGTACATCTTCTATCAATTTACGGTTGGCAGAAATCACATCTGCAAGCAACCCAAGGGTAATGGTCTGAAATCCTATCATCAACAGAACCGCCGTTAAAATCAAAGACTGAATGTGTCCGTCCCCCGTTCCCGTAAAGTAAAAATACAGGAACCGACAGCCCAAAATCCCACCCAATGCAAAAATAATACTGCCTACGGTTGCAAACAGCTTAAAGGGACGGTACATGAGAAAAATCCGAAACATAGTAGAAACCGACCGTTTGATATAAGCACGCATACTCTTAAACAAGCGGGATTTTCTCAACTGTGGATTGGTGCGAATGGGCACCGACTCCAACGCCACATTTTTATTCCCTGCCTGAATGATCGTTTCCAAGGTATAAGTGTATCGGGACACCACATTTAACTTCATTGCTGTTTCTCTGCTGTAAGCACGGAATCCGCTGGGAGCGTCGGCTACATCCGTTCCCGAAACCATACGAACCACAGAACTTCCTAGGTGCTGAAGTTTTTTCTTCAAAGGGGAGAAATCGTCGATATTATCTATGGGTCTTTCCCCAATTACCATTTCCGCTTTTCCCTCTAAAATGGGTCGAATCAGCTTTTCAATATCTTCACCGCAATACTGGTTGTCTGCATCGGTGTTCACAATAATATCCGCACCCAGTCTTAAACAAGCATCAATCCCTGTCATAAAAGCGGTGGCAAGCCCTTTGTTTTTGCTGTACCCCACAATGTGGTGCACTCCGCATTTTCTTGCTGCCTCCACTGTGTTATCCTGACTTCCGTCATTGATAATCAGATATTCAATTTCATCTATACCGTCAATGGCTTTAGGCAGGTCCCCCACTGCAATATGCAAGGTTTCTTCCTCATTATAACAAGGAATCTGTATGATCAGTTTCATCTGTCTTCACATCCTAAAAATACTTATATCTTTATTTTACAACAAAATGGGCTAAATTGCAATACCTTTTTGCTTTGATTAACAGCCCCCATTCTTTCCGAAGATAAAAAACAATCTGAATTTTTATAAAAAATAATTGACAAATACCCAAATTTATGCTACAATATTAAGTGCATGAAAAATCATGCCCGAGTGGCGGAACTGGCAGACGCCCGGGACTTAAAATCCCGTGAGAAGTGATTCTCGTACCGGTTCGATTCCGGTCTCGGGCACCAAAAATCCGCACACAGTAGTGTGCGGATTTTTACTTCTTCACTATTCCTTATTCACTTTTCACTAAACTATTTTTGTTTAAGAATTTTGGAACCGAAAAAACAGGGTTTTCGTCATACAAAAATCTCCATGATATGATTATCATGGAGATTTTTTAATTAATTTTTAATTTTAATCATCTATACTGTTATCCGTTGCTCTTTCATAAATTGCTATCACTTCATCAGAAGGAGCCTTGTCAAGCAAGGTTACCACAACTGCTGCAATACCACCAATGATAAATCCGGGAATAATTTCATAAACGCCTGTCAATGCAGTCAATGTCAATCCACCGGAAACAGGCAACCAAAGCCAAAGCATATCCACTAATGCACCGACAATAATCCCGGTAACCGCACCTTTGTATGTAAATCTTTTCCAAAACAGTGATAACAATACTGCAGGACCAAATGCAGCACCGAAAATTCCCCATGCGTTAGATACCAAATCCATAATCGCTTGTGCAGCTTTTCCTTTACTGCTTGCAATAAAGAATGCTACAACCGCAATAATCAGAACGATAATACGACTTACCCACAGCATTTCCTTGTTAGATGCCTGTTTTCTAATAATCGGTTTATACAAGTCACTGGAAAAAGAAGAAGCTGCAACAAGAAGCTGTGAATCCGCAGTAGACATACTGGCAGCAATAATTGCCGCTAAAAGAATTCCGGCAATGAATGCAGGGAACACATCACGAGCAAGTTCAACAAAAATCAAAGACTGTTTTCCCTGAGCCAAAAGAACCTCGGACAGATCAGTTCCGTTGGAATATACAAACATTCTGCCTAAGTAAGAAATCACAATTGCTGCTCCCAAGGAAAGAATTACCCAGATAATTGCAACAGTTGCAGATTTCTTTACCATAGAAGGTTTTTCGATTGCCATAAATCTTACAATGATATGAGGCATGCCAAAATAACCAAGACCCCAACCCAAGCCGGACAAAATATCTTTCCAACTTGCATTGAAGAAATTAGCAACAAATTTAAATTCTTCTCCAGCAGGACCGGTATAAATAGTTGTCAAAGCGGCAGGTTCCAATGTTCTGGTAAATCCTACTACAATCGGAACAACCAAAAGAGCTGCCAACATCAACAATCCTTGGAAAAAGTCAGTCCAGCAAACTGCATTAAAACCTCCAAGGAAGGTATATACTACTACAATAGCCGCAAAAATAATCATCGCGCTTGTTCTGGATAACTCCGGAACTAAAGTAGTAAACACATCCGCTCCTGCAACAAATGCAGATGCAACATAAATGGTGAAGCAAACCAAAAATACAACGGCACAAATAATACTAACCAAATGACTTTTGGATACAAAACGATTTGACAAATACTGCGGAAGTGTAATCGCATCGCCTGATGCCTTAGAAAACTTCCGTAATCTCTTCGCTACCAAAATCCAGTTTGCAGCAGTACCAATTGCAAGACCAATTCCGATCCACGCCTGACCAAATCCAAAAGCAAGAATACTTCCGGGTAAGCCCATTAAAAGCCAAGCACTCATATCAGATGCTTGTGCACTCATAGCAGTTACCCAAGGGCCCATGGCACGACCGCCCAGAAAATAATCCTTTTCGTTTACAGCCTTGGCTTTTACGAAAAAATAAATACCGATAGCAATCATTGCTACAAAATAAAGTACAAATGCAAAAATATCCATTTTCATAAACACTCCTTTTGCTTATTCTTATGTATTTAAATTATTATATCATAAAAAACAAATAAAATCAATAGAAATCAATCTAATTTTTTGTTTTTTTGCAAAACGGTTTCCAAATCTGTAATTTTTCTCACAAAAAAGCAAGATGTCTCTGGACACCTTGCTCTTATCTCTTTTACCGCAAATAATTTGACGGGTTCTGAGGAACACCGTTTAAACGAATTTCAAAATGGCAATGAGGTCCGGTACTGTTTCCGGTACTACCGATCAGGGCGATTGTTTCTCCCTGTGCCACTCTTTCTCCTACGCCTGCCAACAACTGACTGCAGTGGGCATAATAGGTCTGATAACCGTTTTCATGGTCAATGATAACCAAATATCCGTAACCGCCGTTGTTATAGGTGGAGTAAATAACTTTACCGCCGTCAGATGCCACAATGGGACTTCCCATGGTATTGGCAAGGTCTAATCCTTGGTGAACCGTTCCCCACCGTGCACCAAATCCGGAGGACAAATACCCGCCAGTAGGAAGAATAAAGTTTCCTGTTGCCACATCTCTGGGGCGTTCTTTCGTCCCATGCCGTTCAATTCTTGCAACCTGTTCTGTAATCACTTCTTCTTTTACAACCTTTTTTTCTACTTCCTTACCGTCCACCTTGATCAGCAGTGCTTCTACTTTTCTTTCGCCGTTCTTTCCTTCCTGCATTACTTCTACCTGATTTTGGTATAACTCATCAGAAGGTTCTATTTTTGTCTCAAAAGGAATTTCTTCTTCATAAGAAATCGGTTCCTCTGTTCTGACAGAAAGCCAATTCTTTGATTGACGAATGGTCAGCTCCTGCCCAACAGACAACATCGTTCCTTCCAATTCCGGATTCTGTTCACAAATCTGATCGATTGTCATATCATACTGAAAGGCAATCCCAGATAAGGTATCTCCGCTTTTGACCGTGTGAATCACAGCACCCTTGGATTCTCCGTTTAAAATCTGTTCCGCGTCGTTTTCATTCTGAATGGCAACAGTCTGCACATACTGCTGCTCCAAGGTAATATCTCCTGCAAATTCTGCAGTTTTATTATCATATTCCTGTTTTTTCTGATCCAGCAAAGTGTCAAGAACCTGATTTGCAGTTTCTTCATCTGCAACAATCGTTGCAGCAACTCCATCAACTTTAATGACAACGCCTTCTGAAATTTCCCCAGCAGAAGAAATCATCTGTTCAGGAAGGTTTTCCGTTTCTTCCTTTACATTAACCAGCCCTCTTTTTACATAAGGTTCTTCCTGTAAAGAAAAATCATCTCCGAAATTTTCTTCCAATGTAGTATGCACTTCTTCCAAAGCTTGCTGGAAGGTTTCCTCCTGGGTTACGGTCCCGATGAGTTCGGTTCCTGCATATACCTTATATCCTACGCGAAATCCGGCTCCATACATTCCGGATGCTGTAATAGATAAGGTCATAATAAATAGAAGAAAATACCCCGGAACACTATTCATCCATTTTGCAATGTTTCTTGCATCCGCTTTTTTACTGACTTTATGAGATAAATCAGCAGTATGGCATCGTATCTGATAGGCACCGCACTTTTGTGCGAGCTTCTTTTGTACTCGTCTTTCTGCCCTTGTCAATAAGAACACCTCTTTCTAAAATTACAATCCTGTAAAAGAAATGTTACAGGATTATTACAACAGGAGATATTGTAACCCAAATAGGGGTTTTTTGCAAGTGCAAAAATCTTATTTTTAATATCGTTATGTCAACTTTGTATTTGTATTTCCTTATATTTATAAAATTCTTATAGTTATTTTTAACAATTAATATTGTATTTTATTGTGCATTTATTACAAATATGATTCGAAAGATGGACCGAAAAAGAGGAAAAGATGTTTTTCCACAAGATGATGTTGTTATTAAAACCGTACACACAAAATATAGAAGAATAAAATTTCTCCGTCTGAATTAAAAAGCAGAAAAATACGAGTTTCTTCTATATATAATACTGTTCATCATTGCCACTTACAGAAGAAAAAAACATGGCATACTCATAGATTCTAAGAAAAAAAGAATTTTTTACATAAAAAGTGAAAAAAATCGAAAAATAAGTCTTGACAAATCGAAAATCTTATAGTAAAATATATGTTGTGCCTATGGCATACCATGAATATGGCGGTGTAGCTCAGCTGGCTAGAGCATACGGTTCATACCCGTACGGTCGGTGGTTCAAGTCCACTCGCCGCTACCATATTCGGCCCGTTGGTCAAGCGGTTAAGACACCGCCCTTTCACGGCGATAACGGGGGTTCGATTCCCCCACGGGTCACCAAAAAGCAGAGATACACAAAGTTGTATTTCTGCTTTTTTATTTTATTCAAGGGGAATCGAACCCTGAGAGGGCATGAGCCGTGAAGAAAACGATTACTAATCGTTTTTAGGCGAATGGACGAGGAGCGGTACCAAAGCTTGTCTTTGGTGGTCCGAGTCGGTCATACGCGAAGCGGATGCTCCCCCACGGGTCACCAAAAAGCAGAGATACGCAAAGTTGTATTTCTGCTTTTTTATTTTACTCAAGGGGAATCGAACCCTGAGAGGGCATGAGCTGTAAAAAAATCGACAGGATTCGTAAGAATCTTGTCGATTTTTTGTATTACCCTTTGATTGTGTGCAGATAATGCAATACTTTCTCATCATCCACACTCTCCACAACATCAAACAATTGATATATTTCCTGCAGAACAGCACCCTGCCGAATCAAATCATCCATAAGTTTCAGCAAGCTATCGTAAAACCCGTTCAAGTTCAGAACCACAATAGGTGCGGTAAGCCTTTTTAAATATTTCAGGGTAAGCACCTGAAAAAACTCATCCATGGTTCCTACTCCGCCGGGAGCGATGAGAAAAATATCGGCGTGTTTTTCCATAAGGGTTTTTCTCTCACTCATGGTGTCAACCATTACCGTATTATCACAATCAAAAATTGCTTCAAATTCGCTGATAAAATCAGGCGATATACCCATCACATATCCGCCTTTTTCCTTCACCCCTCTTGCAACAGCACCCATACAACCTGTTGCACCGGCACCATAAACAAGGGAAAATCCGTTTTCTGTCAGTAGATTCCCTAATTTCTCAATTTCATTTTTATGTGTATCAGCAATTCTTTCAGAAGCACCGCCATAGACACAAGCATAATATCTTTTTGACATATTGATCTCTCCTTATTTCAGTTTTGATTTTCGGGCATATTTGTCGCACAAATCGTTAATTTGGTCAGTAAATTTCGCCAATTCCTTATTGGTAAGTCCGCGACTTTGCTCAACAATCGTTTTCATTCTTTGACAACCCGCCATCAAACGGTCAAACGCAAGATTCGCTCTGCGGCGGCCGTCAGATACCTTTGTGAGTTTTACAATTTTTCCTCTTCCGGTACATTCTCCATTGATTAAATCATATTCATCTCCGCTGTACGGAGCGCTTGTTTCAAATTTCAGTTTGTTGTATATGGTCTGCGAAAAACTATCACAAACTATATCATCCCCATGATTTACAAAAACTTTCATCGGCGGTTGATTGAAACTTCCGAGCCATCCGAGAAGCATATCCCTGTCTGCGTGTCCGCTGATGCCGACAACAGATTCAATTCTTGCTTTTACCTGTATTTCTTCACCGAACAAATTGACGGAGTTTGCACCGTTTATCAGTTTCCTTCCCAAAGTACCCTCTGCCTGATACCCTACAAAAAGAATGGTGCTGTTTTCTCTCCATAAATTATGCTTTAAATGATGCCTGATTCGTCCCGCCTCGCACATTCCCGAAGCAGAAATAATCACCTTTGGAATAAAATCAAAATTAATTGCTCTGGATTCTTCTGCCGTAACACTTAGCTTGAGCCCCGGAAAGGAGATAGGGTTAATGCCTTGTTTAATCAGTTCCAATGCTTCCTCATCATAATAATCAAACAAATTATCCTGATAGATTTTGGTTGCCTCTACCGCCAGAGGAGAATCCACATAAACAACGAAATTTTCAAACCCTTTTATCAATTCCCGTTCCTTTATTATACGAAACAAATACAATAGCTCCTGGGTTCTGCCGATTGCAAATGAAGGAATCACTAAATTTCCGCCTTGAGAAAAGGTTTCCCGCATAATTTTTGTCAATTGTGCAATGTAGTCAGGCCGTTCTCCGTGAACTCTGTCGCCGTAGGTTGATTCTATCACAACATAATCTGCATAGGGCGGATTTTGAGGGTTGCGGATTAAGGGACGGTCAACATTTCCCAAATCGCCGGAAAACAAAATCGTGCGTGTTTCGCCATCTTCTGTAATGGTAAAATGAATACTTGAAGAACCGAGCAAATGTCCCGCATCAGAGAAATTGACTGTGATTCCGTCAAAAATATCCGTTGGCTGATTGTAGCCAAATGTTTTAAATAATTGCAAAGATGTTAATGCATCAGAAACTGTATATACAGGAACATATTGCGAAATTCCTGCGCGTTCCGCCTTTCTGTTCTGCCACTCGGCTTCCTGTTCCTGAATATGAGCCGAATCTTGGAGCATAATGTTACAAAGTCTGTAGGTTGCTTCTGTACAATAAACAGGTCCAGAATATCCTTTCGCCACCATAGCAGGTATCATTCCCGAATGGTCGATATGAGCATGCGTCAGGCATATCGCA
>JAZNYR010000229.1:0-4317 GCA_045594525.1 Clostridia bacterium
AGGTAAAGTGCCTGAAAACAGGAAATCGCATAAATCACAACAACAAACAGAGCAAACCAATCCAAACTCTTTCCAAAGCCTTCTTTGCTTGGAACAAGGCAAAATGTTGCAATTCCCAAGACACCAAGCAATCCTAAAAATAAAAACTGTTCTCCTTCAAAATACATCCCCTTCATAAAGAAGGTAGAAAAAATAAGCATTAAGAATAAAAATGCCAAAACAGATTCTTTTGAACTTTTTCGTTCCATTTTTTTCACCCCGTAATGTTAAAAGTTTTCCACCAAGGCATCAATTGTATTTTTATTGACTACAAAACAAACCTTGCCGTTATAGGAAACAGCATAACTGCGATCATTCATTGGATAATATGCAATCTTTGTTTCGGTTCCGTCAGTTAATTTTGCAGTATAGGAAACCACCGGCTTCCCATCTGTAATCGCATCATTTGTAAAATCTACAATTTCAGCTGTCAAAAGAACTTGGAATTTTTCTTTCCATAGTTCGCTATCGATTTTTTTATCATTAAAATAATATTCTGTTTTTTCACCGGTACGCTTCAGAACCATCGAAAACGCCTTGTCTTGTATGGAACCGGTAAATGATTCTACGGTGTCGATGTGGGGCAGATATACATAACTCATCATAAAAGTCAGAGGGTTTGTATCCAAAAATTCTAACGAATCTTTTGAGATTCCAAATACTGCTTCCTTGCTTTCCCACATTGCATAGCGCATTCCAGCTTCATTTTCATTTCCAATCAATAAAATATCCGTCTGTTCTCCGACAGATATTTGCAGTTTATAAGCAGGTTCTTTCAACCCGCACTCTTCAGGAATAACATCATCATAAAATTCATTGATTTGTAATTCCAATGCCGGCGTAATAAAGCTTTCGGAAAAAGAATTATGATACACTTCCCGTTGATAAGGCTCTGTCATTTCCCATTGATTCTGCTGAATTCTGTTGATTTTATAAGTCTTTTCTCCAACTTGATAAAACACAGTTTTAATACTTTCTTCAGAGGCAGTAAACAGTGATGATTTTCTATAAGCGGATAACGGTTGTAAGATACCGTTACCTACGATCTCATTCATCAGATATACGGTTTTTTCCCCGTCTTTCATAAAATAGTATCCGCCTTCTGTCGCGTTCCCAAGCAGAAATTTGGTTTCAGAACCGTCTTTTAGCACAAAACAAATGGAAGCTTGGGGTTGGTGCAGTCCATACTTCTCTAATTCTGTCCCTTGATCTTCAATGATTCGGTTTGGTATTAGTGAAGTAAAATCATAGGCAAGACTGGTGATGGAAAACTGTTCTAACTCAACATTCGGTTTTTCCGAACAAATCCAGTCCTCTCCTTCTTTCTCAAAGGAAAAACTGCCATCATCATTTGTAATATGGATAGAGGAAATTTCTTCTAATTCGCATATAAAAATTGCTTTCTCCGATTTATCATTACTTGGCGTCTGTTCCTCTTTTGGTTCAATCACGCCCAATTGCAATGCAACATAAATACCAATCAGACAAATCAGAATCGTTCCTGCAATCAGATTCTTCTTTTTACTCACAGAAATCTCCTCCTAGCCCAAATGATGACTCCTACAATCAGTACCAGAATTGAAATGGCAAAAATTACAATTGTGTAGGTAATTCCCTTTCCAACTGATAACTTCAATGTATCACTAACCAGGCTTTTTGCCCTGATTTTTACGGCATCCTTATATTGGCTCATCCAAGCCACGCTGTTGAGAAAATAATCACCGTTTGCATAGGTAGTGTTATCCTCCATCAAGCTGTTCATCAAAAGCTGCGAAGTGCCTGTTACCAAAACATTGGATTCAATTCCGTTTTTTTCCATAATTGCCATGGCAGACATTGTATGATACCCGATGGTATCGCCATCGACAGGAGTGGAGAATCCATCAGCCGCAAAGTCCGTTCTGGAATATGCTTTCTCAGAGGCGGAAAGCAAAGGCAATACTGTGGCTTTCTTTACATTGTTGTCATTTAAAGATAAGGATGAGGAAAAAGGCACAATCATAAGTGCATTTTGATTCACCCCTTGAGTAAATGCATAGGATTCCACAAGAGGAATTATGTTAATTGCAGCAGTGGTTCCGGAACCGTAATAATGGTTTGGATCAGATTCGTACAAATAATCATTGTTGACTGTAATTCCCCATTCTTTCAAATAGGTATACAATCGTTCAAGATTGGTTGTTCCTACATCAAAATAAAACTGAACATTGCCGCCCTTTTCTAAATATTGATCTAATTTTTCAATTTCTTCTGCAGAAAAATCTTTCTTTGGCGCAATGCAGATCATGATTTGTGCGTCTTCAGGGATTTCGTTGTTAAGGAACTGAAAATCTTTAATGGTATAGAAACTTTGATTCAACAAAGTTTCCATCATTCCAAATTCTTTTTCTCCATGACCTGTCATTAAATAAACATTTTGCGTTTGGTCTGACAGGACATACAAAATGGCATTGGTCAGCTTATTTTCGGCAACATAAGTTTTGGTTTCGGATATTGTAAAATCGGAAGAATGTAAGGTTTTCACACGGTCACCACATTCAATTACAATTGTTCCAAAGCTTAAAGAAGCTTTTCCTTCAAATTTTTTGGCGAATGTGGGGCTTTGCGAAATATCAACGGATTCTACTGTGATTTTTCCGTTGGATTCTTTACGATAGCGATCGATTACTTCAATTGTATCGTTATTGATCGGTTGTTGTTCCGATTCAATTAAATAAACGGACACATCCTGATCCATTTCGTTTAAGATGCGTTTTGTATCGTCCGTTAATGCATAAATTTTGTTTCTTGTCATATCCGCTTTCAAGGGATAAACAGATACTATTTCCGTAATAATCAAATTCAGAAAAAGCATGATTGCCAGCACAAGACAAGTAAACAGCAAGGCGTTACGGCCATATTTAAAATTTTTATCTTTTTTTGCCATATTCCCTGCCCTCCTTAGCTCCAACGACGCTTTTCAATCATCTGTTTGGTCAGAAACAGAGCGCCGATTGCAACAGTCATGTAAAAAATAACATGTTCAACATTAAACACACCAAGATAAAATTCCTCATATCTGAATTTCAATGAAATCCATTCGATGACAGATACCCAGAAATCGCTATTTACAGCGGTCTTGATTGCATCAAACACCTGAACAAACAATAAAACACCAAAGGTAGAAAGTGCTGCAATTACAATATTTTCTGTGAGCGATGACAGCAAAACACCGATGGCAATAAAAACACATCCCAACAGAGTAAATCCTACATAAGATGTGATCAGTATCCCAATTTCAGGATTTCCATACTTGAATAAAATAAAGGGAAATACCAAGGTACAGGCGACAGCAATCAAAAATACGCCAACTGCTGCAAAATATTTTCCCAGCACAATTTCCCATACACTGATAGGAGAAGTAAGCAATATCTGATCACTTTTGGTCTTTCGTTCTTCGGATAAGCATCTCATCGTCAGAATCGGAACCAGAAAGGACAGAATGGTCAGCATATTATAAAATACTGCTCTCAAATCAGTAGTCAGACCGGCAATATTATTAAACAAAAAGTAATAGGATGCAAACACCATAAAAACACTGACAAAAACATAACCGCTGACTGATTTGAAATAAGACTGAAATTCTCTTTTTAATATTGCTTTCATGCCGTTTCCTCCTTTTTGGTATTGGTTTCTTCGGAGGTCAGATGCAAGAAAATATCCTCCAAAGAGATTTCTTCCGGTTCTTCCTGCAAAATTGGCATTTTATTTTCTGCTAACTGATAAAACAACTGTTCTAAAATCTGATCATTGTCTGCTCCGGAAGATAATTCAACACGGTATTTGTTATGTTCCGTCACTTCGGCATTTAACACACCTGCAGTGTTTTTCAAAACCGATAGCACGGCTTCCTGCTCCCCTTTTATGGTAATTCGATAGCAAGAGCCTATCATTCGCTCGGATAAATTCCGAGGTGTGTCAACTGCAACAATGTTTCCGCGATTTAAAATGATCACCCGTTCACAAATTGCACTAATTTCGGACAAAATGTGAGAGCTTAAAATAACGGTGTGGTCTTTTCCCAATTCGCAAATCAGATTTCTGATTTCAATCATCTGTTTCGGATCTAGACCAACAGTGGGTTCGTCCAGAATCAAAACTTCGGGATTTCCGATTAAAGCCTGTGCCAACCCTACTCTTTGCCGATAACCCTTAGATAAATTTTTAATCATACGACCGGACACATCCTGAATATGAATTTTTTCCAGGATTTCCTTAATATGTGAATCCCGATCACCG
>JAZNYR010000230.1:0-4783 GCA_045594525.1 Clostridia bacterium
CAAGTTAAGGTGACAACTCCTTGGCTCACAGAACGACATGGCTACGATCCGACTTGAATGTGCATGGCTGATTCGCAAGGCATTTTCCAATCAATCCACGGCGGATATTACCGAGCAGATTGTTTCACATCTGCTTTCTACCAAGTCAAATGATGAATTTTGCAACATCCTTCCTAAAATACTCCATTTTTGATGGTGAAATTGACGAAAAATCACTAAAATATGAAATTTTTTCATTTTTCACTTGCAAAACAAGAGAAAAAGTGCTAAAATAGTGTTAAAAATAGAAGTTATAATATATAGGAGGTATTTTCCATGTCTTATGCACAAAATGTATTGGAACAACTGAAAGCAAAAAATGCCAATGAGCCGGAATTTATCCAGGCTGCAACAGAGGTTCTGAATTCTTTGGAACCTGTATTCCAAAAACACCCTGAATATGAAGAAGCAGGCCTGTTGGAAAGAATTGTGGAACCTGAACGGCAGATTATGTTCCGTGTTCCCTGGGTGGATGATAACGGTAAGGTGCAAGTAAACCGCGGTTACCGTGTGCAGTTTAACTCTGCAATCGGACCTTATAAGGGCGGTATCAGACTTCATCCTTCCGTAAATTTGGGTATTATCAAATTCTTGGGATTTGAACAGATTTTTAAAAACGCACTGACCACTCTGCCCATCGGCGGCGGTAAGGGCGGATCTGATTTTGACCCCAAGGGCAAGTCTGACAGAGAAGTCATGGCATTCTGCCAGAGCTTTATGAATGAGCTGTACCGTCATATCAGCGCTGATACTGATGTTCCTGCAGGTGACATCGGTACAGGTGCCCGTGAAATCGGCTTTATGTTCGGTCAGTATAAGAAACTGAAAAATGTGTATGAAGGTGTTCTCACCGGTAAGGGTCTCACCTGGGGCGGTTCTTTAGCAAGAACCCAGGCAACAGGTTACGGTCTCGTTTATTTTGCCAAGGAAATGCTGGCAGACTTAAATACCACCTTTGAAGGCAAAACTGTTTTGGTTTCAGGTTCCGGTAATGTGGCAATCTATGCAACCGAAAAGGCACAGTCTTATGGTGCAAAGGTTGTTGCAATGTCCGACTCCAACGGTTGGGTATATGACGAAGAAGGCATCGACCTGGCAGTTGTGAAGGAAATCAAGGAAGTGAAGAGAGGCAGAATTAAGGAATATGTGGACTACCGTCCCAATGCTGTTTACACCGAAGGAAGAGGCATCTGGACTGCAAAATGTGACATTGCTCTGCCTTGTGCAACCCAGAATGAACTTCATTTGGATGATGCAAAAGCACTGGTTGCAAACGGCTGTTTCTTGGTTGCAGAAGGTGCAAATATGCCTACCACAATGGAAGCAACCAAATATCTCCAGGAAAACGGCGTATTCTTCGCTCCCGGTAAGGCTGCCAATGCGGGCGGTGTTGCAACCTCCGCTTTGGAAATGAGTCAGAACTCTCAAAGACTGTCCTGGTCTTTTGAAGAAGTAGATGAAAAACTCCATGGTATCATGGTAAGCATCTATAAAGCAGCATCTGATGCAGCCACAGAATACGGTCTGGAAGTAGCAGGCAAAAAGGATTTGGTATCCGGTGCCAATATTGCGGGCTTTTTGAAGGTTGCGACAGCAATGATGCAACAGGGCATCGTATAAAAAGGGCTGTAGCAAAATGCACAGACCGCATCAAGCATAGAATGCTTTATGTGATTTTTCTTCAACCCAATAAAAAGAAAAGGGACTGTAGCCAAATGCTGCAGTCCTATTTTTATAGTTTCTTTAAAGAAAACTGTTGACATTGGGCGAATTTTGTTATATGATTAAAAGAAAAAGGAGGTAACAATATGGCTCAGGTTTTTGAAATGACTCATCCTTTGATTCAACATAAAATCAGCATGTTAAGAAATGTGGATACCACAGTAAAGGATTTTCGTGCATTGGCAAATGAAATTGCCTTATTGATGGGTTACGAGGCAACCCGTGATTTGACTTTGGAGAATATTCAGGTCCAGACCCCTATGGCAATGGCACAAGGAAAAGCAATCAAAAAGCAAGTGGCAGTTGTGCCCATTCTGCGTGCGGGTTTGGGAATGGTAGATGCAATTCTCAGTTTGATTCCTGCTGCAAAAGTAGGACATATCGGGTTGTACCGTGACCACGAAACTTTGGAACCGGTTGAGTATTACTGTAAATTACCGCCGGAAATCGACCAGCGTCAGGTGCTGGTGGTGGACCCCATGCTTGCAACGGGAGGAAGTGCCATTGCGGCAATCAATTTTATCAAGCAAAGAGGAGCGAAAAACATTCGCTTTATGTGTCTGATTGCAGCACCCGAAGGGGTAAAGGCGCTGACGGATGCCCATCCTGATGTAGATGTATATTGCGGTTGCATTGACGACCATTTGAACGAACACGGTTACATTGTTCCCGGTCTGGGAGATGCGGGGGATCGTTTGTTCGGAACCTTATAAGGCTGTTGAAAAATGCACAGACCGCATAAAGCAGGAAATAACATAAAACCTTTTGAAAATTATGAATGAAAAAGTCAAGAGAAACAATGTAGAAATTTGTTTGGTAACAAATTTCAAAGATTAAATTGCTTTATGCTATAAACAAACATCGCCTCTCGTCGTATCACATACGACTTCGGGTAACCCTTACAAGCAAAGCTTGCCACGGCTCAGTTTGTTCATTCTGTACTATTTTTCTTCACCCTTTCCCTTTAGGGGCTGTAGCAAAATGCGGAGATCTGAAAACGGTCTCCGTTTTTTTAAAAAATTTAAAATTCCCCCTTTTTTTTCTTGGGAAACTGTGATATAATAAGAGTATCATGTGTGCAGGAGGGAATGTCAATGTTTTTAGATGAACAATTTATGCTGAAAAACAAAACTGCAGTCCATCTGTATGAGGATTATGCAAAGGATCTTCCTATTTTTGATTATCACTGTCACTTAAACCCCAAAGAAATCTGGGAAAATAATCACTTTCAAAATGTGTTTGAAGTGTTCTTGGGCGGGGACCATTATAAGTGGCGCGCCATGAGAAGTAACGGTGTGCCAGAGGAGTATATTACGGGTGAAAAGTCCGATTATGATAAGTTCATGAAATGGGCGGAAACGGTTCCTTATCTTATGGGAAACCCCCTGTATCATTGGACGCACCTGGAATTAAAACGGTTTTTCGGCATTGAAAAAACCTTAAATCCTGACACGGCGGATGAAATCTGGCATCGGTGTAACGAAATGCTTTCGGAGGATTCCTTCCGTCCAAGAGCATTGATTACCCGTTCCAATGTTGTTATGGTAGGAACCACCGATGATCCCGTGTCCAATCTGGAATATCATCAAAAAATTGCGGGTTTGGAAGAATTTGATACGGTGGTGGCACCTTCTTTCCGTCCCGACAAAGCAATCGAATTGCAAAAGGAAGGTTTTTCGGATTATATGATGGAACTGGGGCAGTCTGCGGGAATTTCCATTGGCTGTTATGATGATGTGGTGAAGGCGCTTCAAAGCAGGATTGCCTATTTCCACGAAAGGGGATGCCGTATTGCTGATCACGGTCTGGAAGGAGTGCCCTACGGGGAAGGAACTCATGAACAGTTAGAAGATATTTTCTGCCGTGCAATGGAAGGAAACAGTATAACGGCGGAAGAAGCGGATTTTTATAAATGCTCATTGATTCAGGTTTGTGCCCGTGAGTATGCCCGCCTTGGTTGGACCATGCAGATTCATACGGGAGCACTTAGGAACAACAATACCAAAATGTTTGAAAAGCTGGGGGCGGATACGGGGTTTGATTCCATTCACGATGTGAATATTGCCCAATCCCTGTCCCGTTTGCTGGATTCTCTGGAACGAGAGGGACTATTACCCAAAACCATTCTCTATACCTTAAATCCCAAGGATAATTATGTGTTGGGTACCATGCTTGGAAACTTCCAGGGAAGTGAAATTCCCGGGAAAATTCAGTTTGGCTCCGGCTGGTGGTTCAATGACCAAAGAGATGGAATGGAAGCTCAAATGCGTGCGTTGGGGAACTTAGGGCTGTTAAGCCGTTTTGTAGGAATGTTGACTGATTCCAGAAGCTTTCTTTCCTACACCAGACATGAATATTTCCGCAGGATTTTGTGTAATCTGATTGGCACATGGGTGGAAGAAGGGGAATACCCTCAAGATGAAGCAATGCTGAAAACCATTGTACAGGGAATCAGCTATTATAATGCAAAACAATATTTTAATATGATGTAGGAGGAAAGACTCATGAATTTACCATTTGAAATTGATTTGAAAGACAAGGTTGCGGTTGTAACAGGTGGCGGCGGAGTGCTGTGTGCCATGTTTGCAAAAGCGTTGGCAAAAGCAGGTGCAAAGGTTGCCATTTTAGACTTGCGTGAAGAAGCAGCCCAACAGGTGGCAGATGAAATCGTAAAAGACGGTGGCGTTGCCATCGGCGTTTCTGCCAATGTACTGGAGCTGGAAAGTCTGCAAAAAGCCCATGAAACTGTGGTTGAACATTTGGGCACCTGTGATATTTTATTAAACGGTGCAGGGGGGAACAATCCCAAAGGAACCACCACCAAGGAATATCTGGAATTGGAGGATCTCCAAAACAGCGAAATTACCACCTTCTTTGATTTGGACCCCAAGGGCGTGGAATTTGTATTTAATCTGAACTTTATCGGAACTCTGCTTCCCACCCAGGTGTTCAGTAAAGATATGTTAGGAAAAGAAGGCAGTGTTATCATCAATGTTTCCTCTATGAACGCCTTCTGTCCCTT
>JAZNYR010000231.1:0-3637 GCA_045594525.1 Clostridia bacterium
GTGGCAGTGTTCGGCATTGGCGGAGTTGGCGGATATGCGGCAGAGGCGTTGGCACGAAGCGGCGTGGGCGCATTGGATCTGATTGACCATGATAAGGTGAGCGGAAGCAACTTAAACCGTCAGATTTATGCCCTTCATTCCACAGTAGGACGGCTCAAAACCGATGTGGCAAAGGAGCGAATTGGCGACATCAATCCCCATTGTACCGTTACCTGTCATCCTGTTTTCTATTCCCCCGAATCCGCGCATCTTTTTGATTTTTCCGAATATGATTATATTATCGACGCCATTGACAGCGTCACAGGAAAAATTGAACTGGTTGTACAGGCAAAAAAGTCGGGAACAAACATTATTTGCTCCATGGGTGCAGGAAACAAACTGGATGCTACCCGTTTTCAGGTAGCAGATATTTCCAAAACCTCTGTCTGTCCCCTTGCAAGGGTCATGCGACGGGAATTAAAGCAACGGGGTATTCAGGATGTAAAAGTGGTCTTTTCCACCGAGGAGGCAATCAAAACTGAAACCCCCTTTCCGGGGAGTGTTGCCTGGGTCCCCTCTGTGGCAGGCCTGATTTTAGCAGGACAGGTGATTCGTGAATTAAGCGAAGGTGAAAGCAAATGAACCCTCTTGTACAACAGCTTTACGAACAAAAAACATTATCCAAAGAACAGCTGATCCGTTTGATATGCGAAGACGAGGCAGAGGAAGATCTGCGCATTTTGGCAGACCGGGTTCGCCAACAGCACTACGGAAAGGATGTTTATATCCGCGGGCTGATTGAAATCTCCAACCATTGTAAAAACAACTGTTACTATTGCGGCATCCGTCGGGGAAACACAGAAATCGAACGATACCGTTTAAGCCGTGAGGATATTTTGGATTGCTGTGAAACAGGCTACGCTCTTGGGTTTCGCACCTTTGTTTTGCAGGGCGGTGAAGATGCTTTTCATACGGATGATTGGTTGTGTCCGTTAATTTCGGAAATAAAAAGAAGGTATCCCGACTGTGCCGTTACCTTATCCCTGGGAGAACGGTCCCGTCAAAGCTATCAGCAACTGTTTGATGCTGGAGCAGATCGTTATTTATTACGGCATGAAACAGCGGTAGATTGTCATTATCGCCATTTGCACCCTTCGGAATTATCCTTACAAAACCGTATGGAATGTTTATTTGCCTTAAAAGAAATCGGTTATCAGGTAGGCAGCGGCTTTATGGTAGGCTCTCCCGGACAACAACCGGAATACTTGGCAGAGGATTTGCTCTTTTTGCAAAAGCTGCAACCTGACATGGTTGGAATCGGGCCTTTTCTTCATCATAATCAAACCCCGTTTAAGGATGAACCCAACGGAGATTTGCATGTGACCTTGCGGCTGATTTCTATCTTACGGCTTATGTTCCCTCATGTGTTGCTTCCTGCCACCACGGCGCTGGGTACTTTGCACCCCCGTGGCAGAGAGTTGGGATTGCAGGCGGGAGCAAATGTGGTAATGCCCAACCTTTCCCCCTCCCGCCTCAGAAAGCTGTATTCTTTGTATGATAACAAAATCAGCACGGGAGAAGAAGCGGCAGAAGGAAAAGAAAAATTAATCAAAAAAGTGAAAGAGGCGGGTTACCGTGTGGTAACTGCTCGCGGAGATGTAAAAAAGGAAGGAGTAGTAAAATGAGTTTAGCAATGAATGTAGAAATGATTTTCCGTATTCTGGTTGCATCAATCTGCGGAATCGTTATCGGAATAGAACGGAGGAACAGATCAAAAGAAGCAGGCATCCGTACTCACTGCGTAGTGGCTTGCGGTGCAGCATTGATGATGGTCGTTTCTAAATACGGTTTTTTTGATATGTTAGATTTTCTGGAGTTGACAGATGCCAAATTGGATCCTGCCCGTATTGCGGCACAGATTGTCAGCGGGGTAGGTTTTTTGGGCGCCGGAATTATTTTCATTCAGAAAAGAACGGTTACAGGGCTCACCACTGCTGCAGGAATCTGGGCCACTTCCGGAATTGGTATGGCAATCGGTGCAGGATTGTATCTGATTGGTGTTGCCTCTACCCTGATGTTGCTGTCCGCTCAGATTTTACTGCATAAAAATCCCAAATGGGTGTCCTTGCCTAAATTGAAAACTCTGTCGGTTTATCATGTAACAGAGTCGGATTTCCAAAAACAGGCCACCGACTTATTGAGTACAAAAGGTGTGAGCATTCAGGATACATACATTTCCAAAAATTCGGAAGGCAGAACATATAAATTCTCCATTGATGTTCCCGTTGGTGTATGCGAAGAAGAAATCATTGAACTGTTCACTCATGATTGCAGTTTAACATTAGATGTATAATTTTTTCCAATCTGCCCATAATAGAAACAGCCGCAACACTCGGCTGCGACTTATCTGCCCACGGTAAGCGCTAAAATATGATTGTGGGCAGAAAGGCAGATTACCATGAAAAAATGGAATATTGCAATTGTGACCGTTCTGTTGCTGGGATTGTTAACGGCGTGCGGCGAAAGAAACGAAACCAATAACACCACCGCCACTCCCAACCCTACCGTAACAGATTCTCCCGCACCCGATCTTCCCGACAGTATTGAAGACGCAGGAGAAGATATGAAAAACGGTGCAGAAAACATAGGTGAGGATATGAAGGACGGCATGGAAAACACCGGTGATGCAATCAAAGACGCCGGCGAAGACCTGAAGGACGATATGACCGGAGAAACGAATAAATAATTGTACAAACAAAGGAGCTGTAGCAAAAAAATATTTTGCTACAGCTCCTTTTCTTTTGGGGTTGGAGAAAAAAGTGCAGAATGAACAAATTGAGCACAAGCGAGACCTTGTCTTGCTTGTGGGCACCCGAAGTCGTATATGGATACGACGAGAGGCGATATTTGTTTATAGCATAAAGCAATGTGTAAAATTGCTTTATGCGGTCGGTGCATTTTGCTACAACCCTACGTTTTATTCTTTTGAAAGCAACTCTTTGGCACTGACTGCCAATCCTGCCAAGGACTGAATGTCGGAAGGAACCACGATTTTGGTTGCGGTGCCGTTTGCCAAAGTTTCCAGTGCTTCTAAACTTTTCAGTGCAATCACACCCTGCCCGGGGGCAGCATCGTTAATCAAGCGAATGCCTTGAGCAACCGCTTCCTGCACGGCTAAAATCGCCTGAGCCTCACCCTCTGCTTTGCGGATTGCCGCTTCTTTTGCTGCCTCTGCCTCTAAAATGGTAGACTGCTTGCTTCCTTCCGCTACCAAAATTGCCGCTTTCTTTTCCCCTTCTGCCTTCAAAATAGATTCACGGCGTTCACGCTCTGCCTTCATCTGTTTTTCCATAGCATCGCGAATTTCCTTGGGAGGCAAAATGTTTTTCAATTCCACACGGTTAATCTTGATACCCCAAGGGTCGGTAGCTTCGTCCAAAATGGCTCGCATTTTGGTGTTGATTAAGTCACGGGAGGTAAGAGTTTCGTCCAGCTCCAGATCACCGATGATGTTACGCAATGTAGTGGCTGTCAGGTTTTCAATGGCCGCCATGGGGTGCTCAACCCCATATACATAAAGCTTGGGGTCGGTAATCTGAAAATACACAACCGTATCAATCTGCATAGTAACATTATCCTTGGTAATCACAGGCTGAGG
>JAZNYR010000232.1:0-6690 GCA_045594525.1 Clostridia bacterium
GTCATAAATGACTCGATATGCTGCCTTACAGCAACGAGATTTATATCATATCGAGTTTTGGGTGAAACGAAAAACATATCGATTTTACGACAATTTTACAATTATCTTTTACCTCTTATTTATCATCTTTTCTCTCATTGTTATTTGTGTTTAAAACCGACATATAAATCCAATTAATTTGCACACAAAACCTTGACAAAAAAGGAATTTTAAAGTATAATAAATATATACAGTTTTTTGTGACTGACGGATGTGCGGGATGACCGCAAGGGAGCAAGAAACGATGAAAATGCCGACCGTCTGGGCAGTCCTTTTGTTAGGGCTGCCTTTTATTTATATGATGAGGAGGAATACGAGTGAAAAAAGTCGGAATTGTAATGGGAAGTGACAGTGATTTACCGGTAGTGGAAAAAGCCATTGATGTATTGCGTCAGTACGATGTGCCCTTTGAGGTGCATGTATATTCTGCTCATCGGACACCGGAGCAGGCAAAAGAGTTTTCCTCTACTGCCCGTGAAAAGGGGTTTGGTGTGTTGATTGCGGCAGCAGGGAAAGCGGCTCATTTAGCAGGTGCGGTTGCGGCGAATACCACATTGCCTGTCATCGGAATCCCGATTAAATCTTCTACATTGGACGGGCTTGATGCCCTTCTTTCTACTGTGCAAATGCCAAGCGGTATTCCTGTTGCTACCGTTGCGATTGACGGTGCGGCAAATGCAGCATTGCTGGCGTTGCAGATTTTATCCGTTTCGGATGAAGGTCTGGCAGAGAAGCTGAACAAGGCAAGAACGGATGCTGCAAAAAAGGTTCTGGAAAAGAACGCGGCAATTGAGCAACAATATCAAAATTGAAAAAGGAACGCGTCTTGTCAAATGACTCACGGCAAGGCGTCGTTTTGTTTTTATTCGGTGAGTCGGAAAGGACGAAAAACAAATGAAAAGCTTTAGTGAAAGCTATAAAGAGGCAGGGGTAGATATTACTGCCGGTTACAAAGCAGTTGAATTGATGAAACAGCATATTGCAAAAACCATGACAGCAGGTGCCATGTCCGATATTGGTGGATTTGGCGGCTTGTTTGAATTGGATATGACGGGAATGGAAAAACCCGTATTGGTCAGCGGAACCGACGGAGTTGGTACAAAACTGAAACTTGCATTCTTGCTTGATAAGCATGACACGGTAGGAATTGACTGTGTTGCTATGTGTGTCAACGATATTATCTGTTGCGGTGCAAAGCCTTTGTTTTTCCTGGATTATGTTGCTGTTGGTAAAAATGTTCCCGAACGGGTTGCAGCAATTGTATCCGGTGTTGCCCAAGGTTGTGTGCAAGCCGGCTGTGCATTAATCGGCGGTGAAACAGCAGAAATGCCCGGTTTTTATCCTGAGGATGAATATGATTTGGCAGGCTTTTCTGTTGGTGTAGTTGATAAGAGCAAGGTGTTAAATAACAAAACCATTTGTGAGGGAGATGTGATCATTGCCCTTCCTTCCAGCGGGGTTCATTCCAACGGTTTTTCTTTGGTGAGAAAGGTATTTGATGTTGAAAACAGTGATATTACCACACCCGTTGCAGAATTGGGCGGCAAGAGCATTGGTGAAACCTTGCTGACTCCTACCAAGATTTATGTTAAGCCTATGTTGGCTTTGTTTGAACAAGTGACCGTAAAAGCGGTTTCGCATATTACAGGCGGCGGTTTTTATGAAAACATTCCCAGAAGTATTCCAAAAGGTTTTGGGGCTAAAATTGAAAAATCCGCTGTTCGTGTATTGCCTATTTTTGATTTAATTGCTAAGACAGGAAACATTCCCGAACGGGATATGTTCAATACCTTTAATATGGGTGTGGGAATGAGTATTGTTGTTTCCAAAAATGATGCGGAAAAGGCAATTTCTATCCTGAAGGAAAATGGAGAAGATGCTTATATCATCGGTGAAATTATCCAATCGGATGAAGGTGTGGTATTATGCTAAAAACAAGGATTGCTGTGTTAGTTTCGGGGGGAGGAACCAATCTACAGGCATTGCTTGATGCACAAAATCGGGGAGAAATCCCAAGCGGTGAGATTGTTTTGGTAGTGTCCAACAATCATGATGCCTATGCCTTGACCCGTGCTGAAAATGCAGGGGTGGAAACAGCGGTTGTATCCCGAAAGATACACGGGGAACAATTTGAAACTGTTCTTTTGGAAACCTTGCAAAACGCTAAGATCGATTTGATTATTTTGGCAGGCTTTATGTGTATTTTGAGCGAGGAGTTTACCACAAGTTACAAAGACCGAATCATCAATGTCCATCCTTCCTTGATTCCCTCCTTCTGTGGAAAAGGTTTTTATGGACTTCGTGTTCACGAAGCGGCACTGGAATACGGCGTGAAGGTCACGGGTGCTACGGTGCATTATGTAAACGAAGTGCCTGACGGAGGGGCGATTATCCTTCAAAAAGCGGTGGAAATCCAAGAAGGGGATACCCCGGAAATCCTGCAAAAGCGGGTGATGGAGCAAGCGGAATGGAAACTGTTACCGAAAGCTGCAGAGATGGTTTCTAAAAAAATACTGTTAGGAGAATGAATATGAATATTTATGAAGCAAAATCCATTGGCGAAAGAATCAAAGGAAATTCTTATGTAGGCCGTGGGATTGTAATTGGAAAAAGCAGCAGTTGTGCTGTGTCTGCTTATTTTATTATGGGACGGAGCGAAAACAGCCGTAACCGTATTTTCATCGAAAAAGGGGAGGATGTGGAAATCAATGCGTATGATCCTTCCAAATTGGAAGACCCGTCCTTGATTATTTATTTCCCTGTCCGCAACTTTGAAAATAAAATGATTGTGACCAACGGGGACCAGACAGATACCGTATATGAATTTTTGCAAAAGGGCGGTACCTTTGAACAGGCACTTGCCACCCGCTGTTTTGAACCCGATGCGCCCAATCTGACTCCCAGAATCAGCGGTATGCTGACTTTTGAAGAAAATGATTTTTCCTATCAGATGAGTATTTTAAAAAGCGCAGATGCTCAAGGGTCTGCTTGTAACCGTTATACCTTTTCTTATGAAGCATTGGAAGGCTTGGGGCATTTTATTCATACCTATGTGTGTGACGGTAATCCCATTCCTACCTTCCAGGGTGAACCAGAACGGATTGCGATTCCTGATGATATTGATGTATTTACCAAGGATTTGTGGGAAAATCTGGATGAAGAAAATAAGGTTTCTTTGTATGTTTGCTATCGGGATTTGAAAACGGGCAAAAAAGAAACCAGATTGATAAACAAGAACGGAGGAAATGCCTGATGAAAGAATTTGAATTAAAGTATGGTTGTAATCCGAATCAGAAACCGGCAAAAATTATGATGACAGATGGCACCGACCTGCCCATTGAAATCTTAAACGGCAAGCCGGGGTACATTAACTTTTTGGATGCCTTTAACAGCTGGCAGCTGGTAAAAGAAATTAAGCAAGCTCTGGGAATGCCTGCGGCAACCTCTTTTAAGCATGTAAGCCCTACTTCTGCATCTGTGGGTCTTCCTTTGAGTGATGCATTGAAAAAAGCATGCTTTGTAGATGACATTGAAGGTCTGGACGAGTCTCCTTTGGCCTGTGCCTATGCAAGAGCAAGAGGAACAGACAGAATGTCCTCTTTTGGTGACTGGATTGCGTTGAGTGATGAATGTGATGAAACCACTGCAAAACTGATTCAACGAGAAGTATCTGACGGTATCATTGCTCCCGGTTACAGTGAAAAGGCTTTGGAAATCTTAAAATCCAAGCGTAAGGGTGGATATAACATTATCAAAATTGACCCTAATTTTGTACCTGACCCTGTAGAAGTGAAGCAGGTGTTTGGTATCACCTTTGAACAGGGCAGAAATAATTTTGAAATCAACAATGAATTGCTTTCCAATATTGTGACAGACAACAAAGAAATTCCCGAGGATGCAAAGCGGGATTTAATCATTGCTTTAATTACTCTTAAATATACCCAGTCCAACTCCGTTTGCTACTGTAAAGACGGTCAGGCAATCGGCGTAGGGGCAGGGCAACAGTCCAGAATCCACTGTACCCGTCTTGCAGGGAACAAAGCAGATATCTGGCATCTTCGTCAGCATGAAAAGGTTCTTAACTTGCCTTTCCTGGATACTCTGGGCAGACCTGACCGTGACAATGTGATTGATGTTTATATTTCCGATGAATGTGAGGATGTGTTGGCTGACGGTAACTGGCAGCAGTATTTCACTCACAAGCCTGAAGAACTGACCCGCGAAGAAAAGAAAGCATATTTGTCCCAAATGAGTGGCGTTTGTCTGGGAAGTGATGCATTCTTCCCCTTTGGAGATAACATTGAACGGGCGAAGAAAAGCGGCGTTTCTTATATTGCGCAGCCCGGCGGTTCTATCCGTGATGATAATGTAATTCAGACTTGTAATAAATACAATATGGCAATGTGCTTTACCGGCATGAGATTGTTCCATCACTAAAAAGGAGGGGGAAGATATGAAAGTAATGGTTGTTGGCGGCGGTGGCCGTGAGCATGCCTTAATTCAGGCTTTGAAGAAAAGTCCGAAAATTACAAAACTGTATGCCCTTCCCGGAAACGGTGGAATCGGCAGAGATGCAGAATGTGTGAATATCGGTGCAAAGGACTTGGACGAAATGGTTGCCTTTGCGAAAGAAAACAAAATTGATTTTGCTGTTGTGGCACCGGATGATCCCTTGGTGCTGGGCGCAGTTGATCGACTGGAAGAAATTGGGATTCCCTGTTTTGGACCGAACAAAAATGCAGCCATTATCGAAGGCAGTAAGGTGTTTTCCAAAAATTTGATGAAACAGTACGGGATTCCCACTGCCTCCTATGAAGTGTTTACTGAAATGGAGCCTGCATTGGAATATTTAAAAACCGCCCCCATTCCTACGGTGATCAAAGCCGACGGACTGGCACTTGGAAAAGGGGTTATTATTGCCCAGAGCAGAGAGGAAGCAATGGATGCGGTTCACTCCATGATGGAAGATAAGGTGTTTGGTGAAAGCGGCAGTCAGATTGTCATTGAAGAATTTTTGACAGGCCCTGAGGTTTCCGTGCTTTGTTTTACTGACGGAAAAACTTTAATTCCCATGATTTCTTCCATGGACCATAAGCGTGCATTAGATGGGGACGAAGGGTTGAATACAGGCGGTATGGGAACGGTTGCCCCCAATCCTTATTATACAGAACAGATTGCCAAAGAGTGTATGGAATCCATTTTTATGCCTACCATTCGGGCAATGGAGAAGGAAAACAGAACCTTTAAAGGTTGCCTTTACTTTGGCTTAATGCTGACAGAAAAGGGGCCAAAGGTAATTGAATACAACTGTCGTTTCGGTGATCCTGAAACCCAGGTGGTACTTCCTCTTTTGGAAAGTGATTTGTTTGAGATTATGGAACATATTGCAAAGGGCACTTTGGATCAAGCAGAAGTTCATTTTGCGAAAAAATCTGCTTGCTGTGTGATTGTTGCATCGGGTGGGTATCCCACTTCCTATCAGTCAGGATACGAGATGACCTTACCAGAACCCGGTAAGGACGAAATGATTTATATTGCAGGTGCAAAGGAGCAGGATGGTAAGTTATATACTGCCGGCGGGCGTGTATTGGGTGCCACAGCGGTAGCGGAGGATTTGGAAAGTGCCATCAAAAAAGCCTATGCCCTGACAGAACAAATTTCGTTTACCGATGCCCATTATCGGAAAGATATTGGCCAGCGTGCCTTAAAAGCTCTACAATAAGGAGAAGGATTTATGGTATACAGAATCTATGTGGAAAAAAAGCCGGAGCTTGCTTTTGAAGCAAAGGCTTTGAAAGACGATTTATCAAGTTTGCTGCAAATAGACGGCTTAACCAATATCAGATTGGTGAACCGTTATGATGTGGAACGGATTACGCCTAAACTGTTTGAACAATGTAAAAACACGGTGTTTTCCGAACCCCAGTTGGATATGGTATCCGATTCCTTGGATGACAGTGATGCAGTAGTGTTTGCAGTGGAATATCTGCCCGGTCAGTTTGACCAGCGTGCAGACTCTGCGGCACAATGTATTCAGATTATTTCGAAACAAGACAGACCCCTCGTGCGTACTGCAACTGTTTATCTGCTGTACGGTTCTTTGAGTCAGGACGATGTGGAACGGATTAAAAAATATGTGATTAACCCTGTGGAAAGCCGTGAAGCATCTTTGGAACCTTGCGATACTTTGGATATGGTATATGATGTACCGGAACGGGTTGCAGTGTTAGAAGGCTTTTGCGAAAAAAATGCAGATGAACTGCAAGGGTTTATCAAAGAACAGGGATTGGCAATGGATTTTGATGACATTTGTTTTTGTCAGCAATATTTCCAAAGTGAAAAGCGGGATCCTACCATTACAGAAATCAAAATGATTGACACTTATTGGTCTGATCACTGCCGTCATACCACGTTTTCCACACACTTAAATAATGTGAAAATCCATGATACTGCGGTTGCAGATGCGTATGCACGTTATCTGGCGGCGCGTGTAGAGGTGTATGGTGAAGAAAAGGCTGCAGCTCGTCCGCAAACACTGATGGATATTGCAACCATTGGTGCTAAAACGCTGAAAAAGCGCGGTCTGTTGCCGGAATTGGATGAGAGCGAGGAAATCAATGCCTGCTCTATCCATGTAACTGCCACTGTAGA
>JAZNYR010000233.1:0-16593 GCA_045594525.1 Clostridia bacterium
ATCATTTCGTCGCTGATGACATAAAGCATGGTTCCTCCCGCGAAGGCAAGAGCAAAGGGAAGAATTGATGAAGAAAAGCTCACAGCAAAATAACCGATTAAGGTTCCTATCACCTCTACCAACCCCGTTATCATGGCACAAACAAAGGTTTTGGCGGGTTTCACCCCAGCTGCAAGCATAGGACCGATAATGACCATTCCCTCGGGAATGTTTTGAAGCGCTATTCCTCCTGCAATCAGCAATGCCTGGGAAGTGTTTCCCGATCCAAAGCCAACGCCTGCTGCAATTCCTTCAGGAAGGTTGTGGATGGCGATTGCAGTGACAAACAGCAACACCTTGCTCAAATTTGCGTTTTGGTGTTCTTCGGTATCGGCCCCCAGCATTTTATGGAGATGGGGTACCACCTTATCAATCAGATTCAGACAAGCAGCTCCCGCGAAAATACCGATTACGGTAATCACCAAACCGTATGTTCCGCCGTAATCAAGGGAGGGCAGAATCAACCCCAGCACCGCTGCTGCAAGCATGACCCCTGCGGCAAAGGATAACACAATATCTGAAAATTTATGAGACAGCTTTTTGAACAGAAATCCCATACAGGAGCCAAATACAGTAGCTCCTCCCACGCCAAATGCGGTCAGTAAAACAACATTCATAAAAATCCCCCTTTTCTGGAAAAGGTTCCCGCTTTATGAGCAGGAACCTTTTTTGTTTATGCTTCTGAAAACTGGTCTTTTCCAACGCCGCACAGGGGACATTCAAAATCGTCAGGTAAATCTTCAAATTTTGTGCCCGGTGCAATGCCCTGATCGGGAGCACCTTGTGCCTCGTCGTATTCCCAACCGCATACATCACATACATACTTTTTCATTTTGCTTACCTCCTGTCAGATTATTTACAAAGCTCACTTGCCAATGCCTCGATTTGCACTGCATTTTCCTCGTTAGGTGCAGACAAAATCGTAACGGTTGTATCAGCAAAAGTGAGATTTTTGCTTTTTTCAAGCATTCCCTTCATGACCTTTGCCGCAACGGGAGCCCAACTGCCGTTTTCCATAAAGGCAATGGTTCGGTTGCTGAAATTCCGTTCGGTCAGATGATTAATAAATTCACGCATAAAAGGGAAAATATCATTGTTATAAGTGGTGGTGGCAAGAACAAGAGTCCCGTAACGGAATGCATCCTCCACCGCCTCTGCCATATCGCATCTTGCCAGATCGTTTACGGTAACCTTGGGGCAACCATTTTTTTCTAACTGTTCTGCCAGAGCCAATACCGCCTTTTTTGTATTGCCGTAAACAGAAGTATAGGCAATCACGATACCTTCGGACTCTACCCCGTAGCTTGACCATGTGTTGTACAGATCCAGATAATAACCTAAGTTTTCGGTTAATACGGGACCGTGAAGGGGGCAGATGGTCTGAATGTCCAGATTAGAGGCCTTTTTCAAAAGATTCTGCACCTGAGCACCGTATTTACCTACAATACCGATATAATACCGTCTTGCTTCGCAAGCCCAGTCTTCCTCTGCATCGAGAGCGCCGAATTTACCGAATCCGTCGGCGGAAAACAGCACCTTATCCGTGCTGTCATAGGTGACAATGACTTCGGGCCAATGAACCATAGGCGCGGTGACAAAGGTGAGCTGATGAGTCCCTAAATCAAGGGTATCTCCTTCACCAACTACAATTTGTCTGTCAGTGAAATCTGTTCCGTAAAACTGTTTCATCATTACAAATGCTTTTGCAGATGCCACAATTTTCGCGTCCGGATACTGCATGGTAAAGTGTTTAATATTAGCAGAGTGGTCCGGCTCCATGTGCTGTACAATCAGATAATCGGGTGTTCTGCCGTGTAAGGCATTGTTAATATTTTGTAACCATTCTTCGCCAAATCTTTGGTCCACAGTATCCAGTACGGCAATTTTTTCATCCAAAATCACATAAGAGTTATAGGACATGCCGTTAGGGACAATATATTGTCCCTCGAATAAATCAATATCGTGGTCATTTACCCCGATATATTTTATATCTTTTGTTATATTCATCATTTTATCCTTTCTGTTTGGTTATTCCACACAACGCATGATGGAGCATTCTCCCTTTACGGTGTATGTACCCAAAGAGGAGGGGAGTAAAAAGGTATCCCCGGCTTTGAAGGATTCTGTTCCTTTTTCTGTGATAATTTCTCCCTGACCGTCAATAAAAAACAGAATTTCAAAGGCACCCTTGGTGTCTCCTTTGTAACAATTACCGGTAATTTTTTCGCAAGTGAAATAAGGGCATTTTGCTAAAGTAACGGTGTCGCCCGTTACCGCTTTTGCTTCCTTTGCACAGGATAAATCAGCCACATCCAGGCTTTGCTCAATGTGAAGCTGACGGCCGTTGCCGTCCTTGTCTTTTCGATTGTAGTCATACAGCCGATAGGTCACATTGGAATTTTGCTGAATTTCCGCAACCAAAAGGCCGTCACACAGGCAATGAACCATACCTGCGGGAATAAAATAAGCCTCACCGGGATTGACGGGAACATAGTTGATATACTGTTCCAAGGTTCCCTCCGAAATGGCATATCTGACCAATTCAGGAGTCATATCCTGATTCCAACCGTAACCGATACGGGCACCCGGTTTTGCATCAATGATATACCACATTTCTGTTTTTCCGCGGGGACTGTTCTCGTATCTTTGTGCATAATCGTCATCAGGATGTACCTGAATGGAAAGGTCACTGTTTGCATCAATAATTTTAAACAAAAAAGGAAAATCGTCAGGAGCAATTTCGTTAGGATGTTGCTTTATGGCATCTGCCAGAGAAATCCCTTTGAAAGAACCGTTCGCAATGGTGCTAAGTCCTGCGGGGTGAGTGGATACCTCCCAGCTTTCACCTGCATCGTCACGGGTACAGTTTTTTTGATAAAAATCACGGAGCTTGCTTCCGCCCCAGATAAGATATTTAATCTCAGGATTCATTTTTAAAGGATACATGATTGACCTCCAGTTTTATTCTCCTTCTATTTTACTACAAATCACAGGGAAAGTCCAGCAAAAAACGAAAAATAGTTGAAATATTTTTTTCTCTGTGTTATAATAAATATAAGTATGTTTATTTTTCCTTATATGGATAGAAAAAGGCAGGAAAGGAGCCGGGAAATGATGGAACAAGTCCATATTTTAGGCGTAAAAATTGATAATGTAACCATGAACGAGGCGGTTGAGACTGTTTTTCAATGGATGGAGGAGGATAGGACACGGATGATTGTCACTCCCAATCCTGAAATTGTTTATTATGCGTATCATACGCCTGAATATAGAGAAGTGCTTAATTCTGCTGATTTGACCTTGCCCGACGGCATCGGGGTTGTATATGGTGCAAAGATTATCGGTACTCCGATTCATGAGCGTGTCCCGGGATTTGAACTTTGCTGTCATGTATTGGAAGGTCTGGCTTCCCGTAACAAAAGTGTCTTTTTCCTGGGAGGAAAGCCGGGTGTGGCTGAAATGGCGGCAAAGAATGTAGAGGAAAAGTACCATGGAATCAGGGTTGCCGGTTTTTGCGACGGGTATTTTAAAGATGATGAGCCCGTGATTGAGCAGATTAACAGCTCGAAAGCTGATTTCTTAATGGTTTGCACAGGGTTTCCCCGTCAGGAAAACTGGATTGCAAAATATCGGGATGTGTTAAATGTCAAGGTGTGCATCGGTGCAGGAGGCAGTGTGGATGTGCTGGCGGGAACGGTAAAGCGGGCACCTGAAATTTTCTGTAAAACGAATTTAGAGTGGTTTTATCGGTTGATCAAGCAACCGTCAAGAATCGGGCGGATGATGAATTTGCCCAAATTTTTACTCACTGTGATAAAAAAGAACCGGAAGGGAGACGGAGCCAATGCTTAAAGTAACTTTATTGGAGCATACACCAAATCCAGAGCGGCTGGTGGCGGCAGCTGCAAAACTTTGTTATTCTTCTTCTGACATTGACGGACTGATGGAAGGACTGAATCCTGAAAAAACAGAAAAGTTCATTGAACATTTGATGTCCTTGGGGCATGAAAGTCCCATTGAACATGTGTCCTTCACCTTTGGGATTGAGGGTGTGTCCCGTGCACTTCTTGCCCAGATTACACGGCACAGAATTGCTTCCTTCAGCGTGAAGTCCCAGCGGTATGTGATGGAAAATCAGTTTCAATATGTGACTCCTCCTGAAATCGAACAATGCCCCGAGGCAAAAGAATTTTTTGATGAGGTAATGATGGAGATTCAGCAAAAATATGACCGTCTGACTGAAATTTTAAGCAAGAATCATTATCAGCGGTTACTGGAGGAAGGTGTGGATGAAAAATCTGCTGCCCGTCAGGCTGAAAAAATGGCAATTGAGGATGCCCGTTTTGTTCTTCCCAACGGTTGTGAAACCAAAATGATTGTCACAATGAACGCAAGAAGTTTGTATAATTTCTTTCGTTTGCGGTGCTGTAACCGCGCTCAGTGGGAAATCAGAGAGCTGGCAACCCAGATGCTGATATTGGTTCAGAAAGCAGCGCCTGTTTTGTTTTCAAAAGCAGGTCCTTCCTGTGTGGCAGGACCTTGTAAAGAGGGTAGTATGACCTGTGGAAAAGCGGTAGAAATGCGGGCGAAATTTAAACATTTAGGAGAGCAGAACAATGGGTAAGCTGATTGTAATAGAAGGGGTTGACGCCAGCGGTAAGCAAACCCAGACAGCGCTTTTGCACCGTCGGCTTCCAAATGCAAAACGGGTTTCTTTTCCCGATTATGAAAGCCAATCCTCGGCTTTGGTGAAGATGTATTTAAACGGTGAGTTTGGTACCCATGCAGACGATGTAAGTCCCGAGGTGGCATCCGTCTTTTTTGCCTGTGACAGGTATGCATCCTATAAGCAAAAATGGGGAACATATTATGAAAAGGGCGGAATTATTTTAGCGGACCGCTATGTGACCTCTAATATGATTCACCAGACTTGTAAAATTGAAGATGAGGAACATCGCCAGTGTTTTTTGCGTTGGCTTTCGGAATTTGAGTATGGGTTAATGGAACTGCCAAAGCCCGATTTGGTGGTGTTTTTGGATATGCCGCCCCAATATGCGGCACTTCTTATGAAGGAGCGGAACAATAAAATTACCGGTGAAAAGCAAAAGGATATTCACGAAAAAGATACGGGATATATGCGCCGCGCTTATGATAATGCTGTGTCCGTGGCAGAACAGATGGGCTGGAAACGCCTGGTTTGTGCTCAAGAAGGTGTGATTAAAACACCGGAGCAAATTTCCGACGAGGTTTGGAATTTGGTGACGGAACTTTTAGATGGAGATGAATTGTGTTGACTTGGAATCCTTTAAAACTTGAGGATAAAACTGTCATTCGGGAATATTTGCAGAAAAAGAGCTATGCTTATTCACAATGTAATTTTACCACCATGTATTTGTGGGAGAAAATGACGGGAGCAAAATGGAGGATAATTGAAGATTGCCTTTGTGTTGTGATGAACATTAAAGGATGTACCTTTGCATCCTTTCCTATAGGTGACGGGGATGTACATTCCGCCATTGAGGTCTTGCGGAAAGAGTTTTCGGATTGTTTGATTTTCGGAATGTTGACCAATGAAATGCTTTCGCAAATGCAACAATGGTATCCTGATTTGACCGTAACGAAACGGCGAGATTCCTATGATTATGTATATCTGCGGGAGAAAATGATTACTTTGTCGGGGAAAAAATTACATGGCAAGAGAAATCATATCAATAAATTTAAAAGCTTGTATTCTTATGAATATCATCCTTTTTCCAAGGAGTTTAAAAAGGATTGCCTTTCGTTGGAAAAGAAATGGTTGGACAGTAAGGAAGACATGGATGATTCGTCACGGGAATATGAATTTGATGCAGTGAGAAAATCCATTGAAGATTTTGAAGAATTGGGAGTAGTAGGCGGTGTGCTGACGGTGGATTCTAAAGTCATTGCCTTTACCGTTGGAGAAATGATGACTGCGGATACGGCTTTGATTCACATGGAAAAAGCGGATGCGTCCTATCAAGGAGCATACCCCATGATTAACCAGCAGTTTTGTGAGCATGAGTTTCATGACGCTCTGTTTATTGACCGCGAGGAGGATATGGGGCTGGAAGCCTTGCGAAAAGCAAAGCTATCTTATGTTCCCGAAAAATTGATTGAGGTGCAGACTGTTGTCATTGGAAAATAAGATTGAATTTTGTGAAAATAAAGAACAAGCCTCTTTTTTGTGGAAGACTTGTTTTCCGTCAGATAGTCCTGATTTTGTATCATTTTATATGAACCATGTTCATAAACAGAAGGATTCTCTTGTGCTGTTAGGGGAACAAGGGGACCCTCGGGCTTATCTTGGAATGGTGCCTTACGGATTGCAGGTGGGAAAGAAAGTGGAGCCTGGTTCTTATTTGTCAGGTGTATGCACCTTGCCGGAGTTTAGAGGGCAGGGATATATGACCGCCATGATGAAACGGGCGTTGCGGGTGATGTTTGACCGCGGAGATGTATTCTCTACACTCATTCCTGCAAAACCTGATTTATATTTAAAATTCGGATATACCGATACCTTCTTTTTGGAGGAAAAACCCTTACCAAAAGGAGCGGGGAGAGGGGGAAAAACGGAGGATGTTCCGAAACTCTCTCAACGGTATCAGCAGTATTGCGAAACACATTTTTCCTCTTTTCTTGTCAGAACAAAAGAACAGTGGGACATTTTGCTGGAAGAACATTTTCGCTTTGAAAAGGGCGAACTATGGTGCAACGAAGGAGCCTATGCTCTGGTCAGCCGTTTTGGTGAAAAAACGGTAGTGAAAGAGGCAATGGGAGAAGATGGTGCCGTCCATGCCTTGTTATGTCAGATTGGGGAAGGGGTCTTGTTATCTCCCGATTCCCAAAAACCCCTCGGTCAAGCAAGAGTGGTCAATGTACAACGGGCAATGGAGTGTTTGCCTGATTGTAAGTTTCGTGTGGTTGACCCGTGGATTGAGGAAAACAATGGAACCTATTCCGTGCGAAACGGCGTGGTGACAAAAGGGGACGAGCAGGCAGAGAAAATCGAGATAGGAGCTTTGACTTCCTTGATTTTACAGGGACAAAATTATATGAATTTAATGTTGAATTAGAGGTGTCAGTATGGTTTATGTGATGTTAGCAGACGGATTTGAAGAAATTGAAGCACTGACGGTGGTGGATTATGTCCGCCGTGCAGGAATAGAATTGAAAACAGTTGGAGTAACGGGGAAGGTAGTCACCGGAGCTCATAACATTACGATAACGGCAGATTTACTGCCGGAGGAAACACAGATTCCTCAAATGGTAGTGTTACCCGGAGGCATGCCCGGAACCACCCATTTAAACGAAAGTGACTATGTTCTTAATACCGTAACTGCTTGCCTAGAGCAGGGAGGAAAGGTGGCAGCCATTTGTGCAGCACCCTCCATTCTTGGAGGAATGGGTCTTTTAAAAGGGAAAACCGCCATTTGTTATCCCGGCTTTGAGGACAAACTGACAGGTGCTCACATTTCCCAATCACCTGTTGTGCGGGACGGGAATATCATTACCGCAAAAGCGGCAGGTGTGGCAAATGAGTTCGCCTATACCATCATTGGGACATTAAAAGGTGAGAAAGCCGCGGAGGAAATCCGCAACCAAGTGTACGATATTCAGGGGGATATGAAATGCCAAAGATAAAAAACAGCCATCAACTCACGCCAAGCGGGGTGCAATGGCTGCTGTTTACTGTTATTTTGCTGCAGGTGTTTTGTACTGTGGTGTACGGAATTTTATACTCGTTTGTGAGCTTCGAGCGGCCTGACGGATACTTGCTTCGGATTTGTCTGCAAATTTTTGCAGTGTTGCTTCCTGCCGCTTTATATCTTTATCCAAAAAATATTGATATTACCGAAACCTTTCTGATTCATCGGCTGGATAAAAAGAATGTGCTGATTCTGATAGGAATGGGTGTCTGCATCCAATATATCTGTCGGATGATTAACACGGTAACAGTTTTGGTTTTAAGTTGGATGGGTGCGGAAACAGCCACCGGTGTATTGACCGTTCCCGGAAACGGCAGCACCTTTTTGCTGGCGCTTTCGGCTGTTGTTTTGATTCCTACGGTAACGGAAGAACTTCTGATGCGCGGTGTGGTGATGCATGCCTATTTATGGCGCGGCAGTAAGAGTGCGGTTGTGGCATCGGCTTTCCTGTTTGCTATTGTGCATCTGGATATCAGAAATCTGGTTTCGACCTTTATTTTAGGGCTTGTTCTGGCGTCTGTGGTATTGCGGACAGGCTCTATCTGGGCGGGAATGATTTTGCACGGAGTCAATAATCTGCTGGTGTTAATCAGTTTTATTGCGGAGCGGAATATGCCAGCTCTTTGGATTGAAATTCTGATGTTTATTTTGTTTTTGGCATCAGTATTTGGTTTTCTCTTGTTGAACCGTTTGTTTCGGCTGCATAATCTGGAAAACCGTGCCAGAATGGAAATTCCCATGAAAAAAAGTGTGGCATACGAGCTTGGACGGATTGTATTCAGCTTGCCCGGACTTCTGATTATTATCAGCTTTATCTTGTTTCAGGTGTTTTTATTTAACGGGGTGTAATTGTGATTGAAGATAACATTAACTATGACTATATTATTCGGTATTTGCGGGAAATGACAGATGATAAGGACCCTTTGCTTTGCGAAATGAGAGCATTTGCCGAAAAAAATGAAGTACCCATTTCCCAACGGGAAACATCAGCGTTTCTAAAGTTTCTGTGTGCCGTAAAGCAACCGAAACGAATTTTGGAAATCGGCACTGCTATTGGGTATTCTGCCATTGCTATGGCAAAGCACTGTCAGGCAGAGATTGTGACTTTAGAACGGGATGAAACCATGATTTCCGTTGCACGGCAGAATATCAAAAAAGCCGGATTAGAGCCGCGAATTACCTTGATTGAGGGGGACGCGACCCAAACCTTATCTACTGTCAAAGGTGAGTTTGATTTGGTGTTTATTGATGCGGCTAAGGGACAGTACGAAACCTTTCTCAATCAGATTTCGGTGGCAGAGGGCGGCGTTTTGGTTTGCGACAATGTGCTGTATAAGGGAATGACGGCAACGGATGAGTTGGTGGTTCGCAGAAAAATCACCATTGTCAAACGGTTGAGAGAATTCTTAAACGAATTGATGAACAATGAAAATTATGTCACCTCTCTCCTTCCTTTGGGAGACGGTGTGGCGTTGGCTTATAAAAAAGGGTGTGACAAAAATGAGTAAAAAATTAGAGTTACTGGCGCCTGCGGGTAATTTTGCAAAATTAAAAACAGCGTTACAATACGGTGCCGATGCGGTATATTGCGGGTTGAACCGCTTTTCTCTCCGTGCGGCGGCAGACAATCTGACCCCTGATGAATTAAGGGAGGCGGTGGAACTGGCGCATACAATGGGGAAGAAGGTCTATGTGACAGCCAATGTGATTTTACATAATCACGAACTGGAAGGCTTTGATGAGCTTTGCCGTACTGCAGTGAATGCGGGGGCAGATGCTATGATTATTTCCGATTTGGGTGCCTTTGAAATTGCTTCACAGTATAAAGATCACATTCGTCTGCATGTGAGTACCCAAGCCAGCAACACCAATTACCGCTCTATGAATTTATGGCATAAAATGGGGGCATCCCGCGTGGTATTAGCAAGAGAATTGTCCTTTGAGGAAATTGCTGAAATACGAAAAAATGTGTCTCCTGAGCTGGAGATTGAAATGTTTGTTCACGGAGCCATGTGCATTGCCTATTCGGGAAGATGTCTGTTAAGCTCCTATCTCACAGGGCGGGATGCCAACAGCGGTGCCTGCGCTCAGCCTTGCCGCTGGAACTATTATGTGACGGAGGAACAGCGCCCCGGTCAGCCTATGCAGATTACAGAAAATGAACACGGTACATTTTTATTTAATGCCAAGGACATCTGTCTTGTGGAATATCTGGATGAAATTCAGCGTGCAGGTGTGAACAGTCTGAAAATCGAAGGCCGTGTCAAAAGCGGATATTACAATGCCATTGTGACAAAGGCATATCGGGAAGCTTTAGATGCTTTTGAGGTACAAGGGGCGGAGTACAAAAATGACCCCTATTATTTTGAAGAACTTTGTAAGGTGAGTCACCGTGATTACTACACCGGTTTTGCTTTAGGAAATCCCAAAGAGGCAGGGCAGATTTACGGCACCAGCTCCTACATCAGAACCTATGATATTGTAGGTGTGGTAGAAAGGGTAGAGGAGGGAACGGTTTATCTGGAACAAAGAAATCGTTTTTCTCTTGGTGACCGTGTGGAATTTGTACCCCCTGAAGGAAGATTTGTTTCCCATCAGGTGGGGATGATGAAAAACGAACGGGGGCAGGAGATTGACTGTGCACCCCATGCCCAGATGAAAGTGATGATTGATGCACCTGAAGGGAATTTCCCGACGGGGACCATTATTCGGAAGGAAGTGTAGTAGGTAGTGCGACTGTTGCATTGTGCTGACTTGCATTTAAACCGTGCCTTTGCAGGAATGACCGATCCTGTGAAATCGGCAGAAGCAAAGGCGGAACAGATGGATGTGTTTTCTGAAATTATTTCTTTGGCAAAGGATGTGGATGTGCTTCTCATAGCCGGAGATTTCTTTGACAATCATTTTCTTGATTTGTCACAGCTGAGCTTGATTCGGGAAAAATTTGCGTCTATCTCCCATGTCAAGGTGTTTATCGCCCCCGGAAATCATGACCCCTATACCCCTGATTCTCCTTATGCATTGTTTGATTTTGGCGAGAATGTACATATTTTTCGCGGTGAAACGGAAAAGGTGGATTGCGGTGAGTTTGCGGTGTATGGAAACTGTGGGTTGCCCCTTGGGCAGATGGAACTGAACCCCAATCAAATCAACCTTTTATGTATTCATGGAGATTTGGGCGGGAACAGTGATTATAACCCCCTAACCCGTGAAGAATTGGCACCCTTTACTTACTGTGCATTGGGTCATGTTCATTCCTTTTCGGGATTGGACAACAATTATGCTTACAGCGGCGTACCATTGGGGGGCGGATTTGACGAAACGGGTCAAAAAGGCGTGATTATGGGAGAAATCGGCAACCTGTCTTTTGTGCCATTAAAGGGAAGACAGTATCATTGCGTGACCGTTTCCTTGGAAAATCAAAACGGCTATGAAGGAATTGAACAGGCAATTTTTTCCGCTTGCCCTAACCCGGGGAAGGATTGCTGGAGCATTCACCTGACGGGAAGCATGAACCCCGATTTTCCCTTTTTGACGGAAGTGTTGAAGGAACGAATCGGAAAACGGTTTTATCATTTGAAATTATCCTCGGAATGTGTGCCCTATGTATCCTATGAAGATATGGCGGATGAATATACCTTGCGGGGGTTGTTTGTCCGTGAAATGTTGGAACGGTTAAAAGAAACACCCTATGACCAGGTGCTGAAAAAAGCATTGGAAACGGGTGTTTCCTTGTTGGATAACAAACCCTTACAGGAATAGGAGGACCCATTTATGAAAATAAAACAGGTATCAATTGGGGCCTTTGGCGGTCTTTCTGACTGTGAAAAAGAATTAAAGTCAGGGTTGAATGTGATTTACGGAGAAAACGGTGCAGGGAAAAGCACCTTTTTGGCATTTTTAAAAACCTGTCTTTACGGATTTGAAACAAAGGGACGGGAAAAATATTTCCCCTGGAACGGGACTGCTCCTCAGGGTAGTTTGATTTATGAACAGGATGGAGAGTGGCTCTATCAGGTAAAATTCGGCAAAACCAAAAAAGGAGATAAAATTACTCTTCTCAACAATCTGACCGGCGAGGAAAGAACCGTTCCTGAATCCTTGGGACGGGAACTGTTTGCCATGGGCGCAGAAACCTTTAAAAAAACCGCCTGTGTGAACCAGGGTCAGCTTGGGATTGTCAAAGACAACAAGGATGAAATTGCGGAAAAGCTTGCCAATCTGGAGCAAACAGGGGAGAGTCAGGTTTCCTACGGGGCTTGCGTCAAAACTTTAAACACCATGCTTTCAAAGCTTCGTAATAAACGGGGAGACGGGGGACTGTTAAATGAGGCGGAACAAAAGATTTTAGAGTATCGCGAAAAGGAACAGGCGATACAGAGCAAAATGATTCAGGGTGCCCAAATTTACCGTCGGATTCAGGAAATTGAGCAGGAAACCGTAAAACTTCTGGAACAGAAAAAACAGTGGAAACGCTTTGAACAATCAGAACAAAAGCGGATTTGTCTGGAATATCAGGAAAAGCTGGACCGCCTTTCTCATCTGGCAGAGGGAGAGGACGAGGACGATAAAGCATACGAGGACCTTGCTCGGAAATGGCAACAGGATGAGGAAACCCTTCGGTTGTTAAAGGAACAGGAAAAGGAACTTGCTAAACCCGAGGATGTTCTTTGTTCTCAAGAGGAATTTGCTCGTGTGATGGCAGGCAGTAAAAAACCTTTAGGAGCAATCATGACAAGTCTTAGTTTAGCCGTTGTTTCTGCCCTGTGCGGAATTTTTGTGTGGCCCTGGTGCTTTGTCCTGACGGTTTTTGCCGTTCTTGGTACGGTGTTTTTTGGGAGCCGTAAAGTAAGAGAACCTTGGGAGGAATACGGTTGTGGCTCTGCACAGGAGTTTTCTCAGAAATATACGAAATCCTTGGAGCAGAAAAGTGCCTATGATATGGCGATGACCCAACAGAAAAAGAGACAGGAACAAATTGAGGAGATGACCCGAAACATTCGGAGATATGAGGAGGAAGGGGAGAAGCTATATTGCTCCACCTGGGAAGAACTTCGTTCTCTATGTGACGACATAAGAACCCGTCAGGCAGAAAAAAATTCTGCCCGCTCACAGATAGCCACTTATGAAGAACTCCTCGAAAAGGCTTTGGCAGGGAAAACAATGGAGGAGGTTTGTAAGGCAGAGGAAGCAGACAAACCCCCTGTTTCCAAAGAGGAAATGCACCAAAAACTGTTAGAGTTGACCCGTGAAAGGGAACAATTGGAGGCGAAACAACAACATCTGTACGATGTGGCACCTGAGGTTTTGACAGCCACCAGACTGGAATGGGAACAAAGAAAAAAGGAATACATCAAAAAAGAACAAGCGTTACTTGTGACGCTGGAAGTATTGGAAAAAGCATATCAGCAAATGGAACAGCAGTTTGGAAGTTCCTTAAATCAAAAAGCGGGGGAACTGTTAGAGAAAATGACCCGAGGGAAGTATAGCCAAGTAAGGATTTCCAAAGATTTTGCAGTCAAACTGACGGAGGAATCTCAGACTCATGCTTTGGAGCAGTTCTCCGGCGGAGTGTATGACCAGACTTATCTGGCTTATCGTCTTGCCATGCTGGAGTTGATGGAAACAGGTGCCCCCATGTTTTTAGATGATGTTCTCATGCAGTATGACGATGCCCGTGCAGAAGAAACCATTGTTGCATTAGAAGAATTTTCCCGCGAGACAGACACACAAATTTTGCTCTTTACTTGTCGGAATCGGGATTTTGACTTGGCAAAACAAAGGAAAAATATAAATTGTATAGAAATTTTATAAAAAAGGGTAGAAATTTTTCAGAAACCGTGTTATAATAACAGTGTGTAATGTTTTTGTAATATTGTAAAGAAAGGCTGTGATGCTATGAGTATGATTACCGAAACAAAGTACGGCTTGATCGAAGTAACAGATAATGTCATTGCAAATATTGCAGGTTGTGTGGCAACCCGTTGCTACGGCGTTGTTGGCATGACCCAGAGAGGAACACGGGACGGAATTGTAAATTTACTGAAAAAAGAAAATATGTCCAAGGGTATCCGTGTCATTGAAAAGGACGGAGAAGTTTCCCTGGAACTGCATATTATGGTGGAGCATGGGGTAAACATTGCCGCCATTGGTGAAAATATTGCATCTACTGTTTCTTATATGATAGAAGAAATGACCGGAATTATTCCAAAAAAGGTACAGGTCTGCGTAGATGGCATTAGAGTGGGTTGATCGGAGGAATGAATGTTGAACATTGACGGAGCATTATTTTCTGCCATGATTATTTCTGCGGCAAATCACTTAGAAAATCATAAGCAGATGGTAAATGATATGAATGTATTTCCCGTGCCTGACGGTGATACCGGAACCAACATGGCAAAAACCATGATGGCAGCGGCACAGGAAATGAAGAAAAACCCCAATGATTCTTTGTGCAAGGCAGCTGACCGTGCGGCAGGTGCGGCTTTGCGCGGTGCAAGAGGAAACTCAGGGGTAATTCTTTCTCAGTTCCTGCGTGGATTTGCAAAGGGATTGGGAAAGAATGAGGAAGGAACACCTGAGATTTTTTCAGCGGCATTTCAGGAATCGGTAGCAGTTGCTTACCGTGCGGTTATGAACCCCACCGAGGGTACCATTCTGACCGTTGGAAGACTGGGTGCGGAAGCGGCAACAGGTTCCTTTGAAAATCCAAAGGAACAACTGGAAGCGGTGATTCAAGGAGCAAAAGAGGCACTGGAGCAAACTCCCGAAATGTTGCCTGTATTAAAACAGGCAGGGGTTGTGGATGCCGGTGGTCTTGGCCTTTTGAAAATATTGGAAGGGGCTTACTATGTGTTAGAAAACGGAAGCCCTGTTGAGTTGTCTGAAGTTTCGGAAACAGCGGAACCTTCCAAAACAGTAAGTGAGGATTTGCATATTGAAAGTCCTTTTACCTATTGTACCGAGTTCATTATTTTAAAAGAATCTCCTGCAAAAAAAGCAGGTCCCATTGAACGGGAACTGAAAAAAATAGGGGATTGTGTGCTTGTCATTGACGATGCAGATTTTGCAAAGGTGCATGTGCACACTGATCATCCTGAAAAAGTGTTGGGTCTTGCTATGACGGTAGGAGCACTTACAGATGTTAAGATCGACAATATGAAGGAGCAAACCGCTGCCCGGTCACAAGAAGCGCAAGAACGAGTACCCTATGCCTTTGTTGGTGTTTGTGCAGGGGACGGGATTTCTGCGATTTTAAAGGACCTGGGGTTAACGGTTGCCATCGAAGGCGGTCAGACCATGAATCCTAGTGCCGAGGATATTGTCAATGCCGTAAAATCTGCCAACGGGGAAACCGTTTATGTGTTTCCCAATAATAAAAACATTATTCTGGCAGCCAATCAGGCGGCTGAAATGGTCACAGATTGTCAGGTGAAAATTGTACCCACCAAAACCATCCCCCAATGTGTGGCGGCACTTTCTTCCTTTGTACCCGACTTGTCGGAAAAGGAAAATTTTGACCGTATGTGCGGTGCATTAAATCAGGTGGAAACCGCCTCCGTCACCAATGCAGTAAGAAATACTACCATTGGCGATATAGAGGTCCGTGAGGGAGACTTTATCGGCGTAACAGCAGAGGGTGTTGTTTGTGCCGAGACGGATGAAAATACAGCTTCTGTTTCTGCACTTCAAACACTGGTCAATGAGGACAGTGGTATCATTACCATTTACTACGGTCAGGAAACAACGAAAGAAAAAGCAGAACAGTTAAAATCAGAATTGGAAGAAAAATTTGAGGATTGCGATGTGGTTTGCTATGCAGGCGGCCAGCCGGTATATCACTACATTCTTTCTGTAGAATAAACAGGAATGAGCGGGATGAAACGAGGGACCAGTCTGGCGGAAAAAAACATCCAATATGTAAAGGGAGTAGGGGAACAGCGTGCCAAGTTGTTTCGTTCTCTTGGCGTGGAAACGGTATTGGATATGTTGTACTTTTTCCCCAGAGATTATGAGGACCGATCCAAAATTATCCCGATTAGACAGTGCAGGGAGGGGGATACAGTCTGTATCCGTGCCCGTGCAGAGGTAAATCCGATAGAGCAGCGAGTCAGACGGAATTTTTCCCTGTTTCGCTGTGCGGTATCCGATGCATCAGGGGCGCTCCCTGTTTTGATTTTTAATCAAAAATATATGGCGGCAAAGCTGCGGCGAGGGCAGGAATATCTGTTTTACGGAAAAATTACCCGTTCAGGTCGTGAAAAACAAATGACCGTTTCGGAAATTGAACCTGTGGAACAAGAGGGCAGACTTTGCGGAAGAATTTTGCCAAAATACAATCTGGTAGCAGGGTTGTCCCGTAAGGTTTGTATGAGTGTGATTCAAAATTGCCTGGAGCAGACAGAGGGACAGTTGGAGGATATTTTTTCTGCCGACTTTCGGGAAAAATATCAGCTTTGCGAAATTAACTTTGCCCTTGAAAACATCCACTTTCCTGCAAATGAGGAAGCTTACCGGATTGCTAGGCGCAGGCTTGCTTTTGAGGAACTGTTCCTGTTCCAAACAGCTCTCTTTTCCTTAAAAAAGCGACAGAACACCAGCCATGCACCCCGACTGTCCGCTGATATACAGTCGTTTCTGAATTCTCTGCCCTTTACGCCCACCGGTGCACAGCGCCGCGTTATGGATGAAATCGGAAGAGATGTATCAAACTCCAACATGATGAATCGCTTAGTATGCGGTGACGTTGGCTCCGGTAAAACCGTTGTTGCCGCCGCCGCGGTATACATGGCTGTGAAAAGCGGTTTTCAGGCTGCCTTTATGGCAC
>JAZNYR010000234.1:0-6455 GCA_045594525.1 Clostridia bacterium
CACTTTGCTTTTCATTTTACAGCAACAAAAAAAGGCTTTATCAGCCCTTCTTTGCCTTGTGTGGTCTGTGCATTTTGCTACGCCCGACAAAGGGCGGACGAAAAATAGTGCGGATTGGACAAACTGAATATGCAATAGTTACCCGAAGTCGTACGATGGTACGACGAGAGGTGAAGTTTGTTCAAAACACAAGGCATTAAAATTTTGAAATTCGATGCATGACGAAATTCTACCTAATGAATTACTTTTCTTTCTATTTTAATGCAACAAAAAAAGGCTTTATCAGCCCTTCTTTGCCTTGTGTGGTCTGTGCATTTTGCTACGCCCGAGTAACAGATCAGGTCGCAGGTGTCGTAGCAAAATGCCACCGCGTCATCAATAGGCATCCCTTCCATGAGCAATGCACAGTTGTAAAGTACATTGGTGTATTTCTTTAATTTTTCTTTATCCTCTTGGAGCATGGTTTGCAAAGAAGCAAACATGGGGTGGTTGATGTTGAGCTCCAACACCCGTTGTGCTTTCACCTTTTGGTCGGTGGGAACGGCATTTAACACCTTTTCCATTTCCAAAGAAATGTCCCCTGTGCTGGACAGGCAAACGGGGTGGGATTTGAGTCTCGTTGTGCCCTTGACTTCTACCACCTGGTCGCCTAACGCTTCCTTCATAAAAGCAAACAAGTCTTTATCTTCTTCTCTTGTTTCTTCCTTTTGTTCCGATGCGCTGTCGGACACGGACTTAAATTCCTTATCTGCAAATTTTCCTAAAATTTTGATGGCAAATTCGTCCACATCCTCGGTGAAATACAGGATTTCATACCCTTCTTCGGACACCGCCTCCACTTGGGGCAGTTTGGCAATCTTTTCTTTGGTCTCACCGCAGGCATAATAAATGTATTTTTGGTCTTCCTTCATCCTGTCTACATATTCCTGCAAGGATACAGGTTTGCCTTCCGTAGAGGAATCAAACAAAATCAAATCCACCAAAAAGTCCTTATCCGCACCGTAATTGTCATACAGACCGAATTTTAAAGGTCTCTTGAAATTCTGATAGAAGGATTCATAAGCCTCTCTGTCATTTTTCATCATATTTTCCAGTTCGCTTTTGATTTTCTTTTTGATGCGGGAGGCAATTGCCTTTAACTGGCGGTCATGCTGGAGCATTTCGCGGGAAATGTTCAAGGATAAATCGGCAGAATCCACCAATCCCTTCACAAACCCAAAATAATCGGGGAGCAAATCCTCGCATTTGTCCATAATCAGCACGCCGTTGGTGTATAACTGCAATCCCTTTTTGTATTCCTTTGTGTAATAATCAAAGGCGGGGCGGGCAGGTAAAAACAGCAAGGACTTATAGCTTACCGCACCGTCAACGCTGGTGTGAATCACCTTCACGGGGTCTTCAAAATCGAAGAATTTTTCCTTGTAGAAATTGTTGTATTCTTCATCCGTTACTTCCGATTTGTTTTTCCGCCACAGAGGAACCATGGAATTTAAGGTGTCATCCTCTTGGTAGGTTTCGTAATCAGTCTCCGACCCTTCTTTTAATTTCTGACGGGTGGTCATCATCTTAATGGGATACTTAATATAATCAGAATATTTCTTCACTAAACCGCGAAGCTTATATTCATCTAAAAATTCGCTATACTTTTCATCCTCGGTATCGGGTTTTAGGTACAGCACAATTTCCGTTCCTGCTGAATCCTTTTGTGCGGGTTTAATTTCATACCCGTCTGCTCCTGAGGAAACCCATTGAAAAGCGTCGTCGCTGCCAAACTTTTTAGAGGTTACCACAACCTTTTGGGCTACCATAAAAGCAGAATAAAAGCCAACGCCGAACTGACCGATAATGTCCACATCCTGAGTTTTTTCATGCTCCTGCTTAAAGGCAAAGGAACCGCTTTTTGCAATGACGCCCAAATTTTTATCCAGCTCTGCCTCGTCCATGCCGATTCCTGTATCGGTAATGGTCAGAGTCCGGGCATCCTTGTCGGGAGTAATACGAATGGAGAAATTTTCTCTGTCAAAGGCGATGTTTTCGTCTGTTAAAGACAGATAATATAGCTTGTCCAAGGCGTCGTTTGCGTTGGAAATCAGCTCACGCAGAAAAATTTCCTTGTGGGTATAGATAGAATTAATCATCAAATCCAACAATCGTTTTGATTCCGATTTAAACATTCTTTTTGCCATGTTGCAATCCTTCTTTCCGTAAATTAGCACTCTCTTATTTTGAGTGCTAATTTTATTGTACCACTTTTTTCCCGTTTGTCAAGAGGATTTGGGAAAAATTTTTGAAATGATTATATTTTTGTCATATAGAAAAACCGCAGAAATAATCTGCGGTTGAAGTTTAAATATTCTTAGGGTTCTTCCAAATCATTCAATGTATATAAGCCGGTGTATTTATTGAATGTGAGACGGACGATACATGTTCTTCGTTGAAAGCCTCTAGTGCCTAGACATGTCGCATCAATATATACGACAGCACTTATTGTACCCTTATCCCAATTATCGTATGTGGAGTCAACTCGTATGTTGTGAAGTGTAAACTGGTCAGGCCAATAGAGCCTATCCTTCCAATAATAAATTGCCTGATTTTCAAGGTCTTGGATGGTTGGTTCATATTTGGGAGTGGGCTTGTTAACTGACCAACCTTGTGCTTGTAATTCCGGGATGCGATTTTTATGTACAGAAGTGGAGATTATGCCATTGCGATACTGATACATGGTGACATATTCTGAAAATTTGGCCTTTGCTTTATCCATGTATTTAAGAACATAGTTTTGTTGTTCTTCATTCATTTTGTACCAGTTTTCGTCACAAAACCATTGAAATTCGTCAACAGCTTCAAAAAACATATTTTTATTAAAATATTCTATTCCTTTTTTCATTCCATTATTAAAGGCTTCTGTTGACAACATTCCATTTATCTTTTTAAGATGGACTATCTGGTTTTTTTCGTCCCAATCAACGGTAATTCCAAAAGATTCTGAAATGGCTCTGACCGGTACCAGGGTTCTGTCGTTTTTTGTCTGTGCCGGCACATCTAAAATCACAATATCGTTATTTTTATATAGTTGATTGGAGCCAATGGTCAGCCTGATGGTGGTATCTTCTTTTACTGCAGTGACAGTTTGGGTTGCCTCGTTCCAAGTAACACTTGCCCCTAAAGCTTCAAAAATGGCACGGAGAGGAACCAAGGTTCTGTTATTTTCTTTTACAGGCGGTTGGTCAAAATTGATTTTTTTCTGATTCAAAAAAACGCGTATTGTAAAAATATTATTATCTTTACAGTGGATGGTTGCTATCTGTAATGCCGCATTATCGGTAATGTTTTCCCATTGATTTTGTGTGCCGGAATAATAAATATCTGTTAAGTTTTCGCAGCCGTAAAAAGTGTCTTGTTCGATAAAAGTTACACTGCCCGGAATGGTAATATTTGTTAAGCTTGTACAATTGTAAAAAGCACCTTCCCCAATGGAAGTTACGCTGTCTGGAATTTGATAAGAAGAAGCTGTTTTGCCTGTCGCATATTGAATCAAACAGGTTTTTTTCTTATTAAAAAGATTTCCGTCAACCGAACAATAATTGGGATTGTTTTGCGCTACTGTAATATCTGTTAAGCTTTTGCAACTGAAGAAAGCCTCTTTCCCAATGGAAGTCACGCTGACCGGAATGGCAACACTTCTTAAGTTTTCACACTGGTAAAAAGCTTTTTCCCCAATGGAGGTCACACTATCGGGAATGGTAATACCTGTTAAGCTTTTACAACCAAGAAAAGCCTCTTCCTCAATGGAAGTTACCGGATATCCGCCTAATTTGGAGGGAATGACAACAGAACCGCTTACTGATTTATCACATTTTATAATGGCCGTTTCTCCGTTTTCTGTGGTATAAGTATAAAGCTCCTCCCAGTTATAAGCTTCGTTATAATGAACAGTAAAGTCTTCTCTATCGAAAACATATACATTGGATATCAAGTTTTCCCACTGACTCTGTGTACCGGCATAATAAATTTCTGTTAAATTGTTACACAAAGCAAAAGCCCCTTCTCCAATAGAAGTTACACTGTCCGGAATGGCAACACTGCTTAATCCTTCACACTGGTAAAAAGCTCTTCCCCCAATAGAGGTCACATTATCGGGAATGGTCATGCTTGTTAAGCTTTTACAATCAAAAAAAGCCTCTTTTCCAATGGAGGTCACACTATCGGGAATGGTAACGCTTGTTAAACTATCACAGCGGGCAAAAGCATATTCTCTAATAGAGGTTACGCCGTGCGGAATAGCAATACTTGTTAAGCTATAACAGTTGTAAAAAGCGCTTTCTCCGATGGAAGTCACAGGATATCCGCCCAATTTAGAGGGAATGGTAAGGGCTCCGCTTGTTGTTTCGATACAATATGTAATGGTCGCATTGTTGTTCGACACCGTATAGAGATAAATTCCTTGCCTGTAATCCGCCCCGTTGGCAATGGTTGCGGGTAGCATGACAAACACCATGACCATACAAAGTAAAATACTGACTGTTTTCTTCATAGAAAATTCCTCCTTAAATAAAAATGCAATTCCTTTGTGTTGGTTACTACTTCCATTATATCATAAAAATTATAATTTTGAAATAGAAAATGCAAAAAAGTTGAAAAATTGTTACAAAGCAACACTATTTTTCAAAATCACTGGATTTTGGTCAGGGATTGTGCTATAATGATGTTATGGAAAAAGAAATTCAAGCAAGCGAAGTCTGCATATCGACTAAACAAGAGGAGAAATGAAAAATGTATCAAGATCCTTTTAAAGAGTATATCAAACAATCCGAACCCAATAAAAGGGACAAAGGATATGTATGGAGTATAGCTATAGGCCTTCAAGCGGTTGACGGTCTTGAACCATCGGAACATCTTCTGAAGACTGCCATTGAGAATATTGAAGGTTATGTTACAATGGAAGATGCCGAAAAACGAATAAGCAGCTATTATGAAACAATCGGAAAAAGAGAAGAGGATGAAAGAACGGAAGAAGCTGATAAGGTTTCGGTTCGAATTGCTTCCATTCTTTCGGAGAAAGCCTTTACATTTTCACCAAGTGAATATATAGGAATTCATAAAAAACTCTTTTGGGGAATTTATAAGCATGCAGGGAAAATAAGAGATGTAAATATTACAAAAAAGGAATGGGTACTTGACGGAGAAACTGTGCTTTACGGTAATGCGGCAGAACTCAGACAAACCCTTGAATATGATTTTGAACAAGAAAAGAGATTTAGTTATCAAGGTCTTTCTCAGGATGAGATCATTGAGCATTTGGCACATTTTATATCAAGACTTTGGCAAATACACATCTTCGGAGAAGGAAATACAAGAACAACAGCGGTTTTCTTTATTAAGTATTTGAGGTCATTAGGATATGATGCAACAAACAATATATTTGCAGAAAATGCTTGGTATTTTAGAAATGCACTTGTAAGAGCAAACTACACAAACCTCAAAAAGGATATTCATGAAACAACAGTTTATCTTGAGAAGTTTATCAGAAATCTGCTTTTGGGAGAAACAAATGAATTGAAAAACCGAGATTTGCATATCAATGGTTTGCTTGGAAAAAGTGTCGGTGTAAATGAAGAAAATGTCGGAGTAAAAGAAGAAAGTGTCGGTGTAAAAATAAATAAAACGCAGATAAAGATAGTTGAATTTATAAAAAATAACCCCAACATAACAATTGAAGAGATGGCTAAATACGCAGGAGTTGAAACAAGAACAATCGAAAGAAACATTAAGAAACTAAAAGAAAAAGAAATCATCGACAGAATTGGTGCTGACAAAAACGGACACTGGATTGTAAAAATCTAATGAGTGTGCGAGAGAATTTTATATAATCGTTTGCCGATTTTTAATATGAAAAGAATCATGTTTTATCCCAGACTGACAACTCATATTACGGAAAAACGAAAGGAGAACTTGCTATGAATCTGAATTTATCCACCCCAAAACTGGCGTTACGGCTGTGGCAATCCCATCTTATGATGATTGTCCTTGGGTTTATTGCCTTTTGCACCAATGATTTTACCAAAACAAACAAGATCATCACAGCCGTTGCAACGGTGTTTTTCTTAGGGATTTATTTTATTTTATGTTATAACGAGGCAAACCGCTGTGCAAAAAACGATGTCACCCGAAACCGTGACGGCGGTGTGTGGAAGGGACTGAATGCGGGACTCTTGGCAACAGTGCCGGGGATTTTGGTTTTCTTTTTAAGCCGCGTGATTCCCGTTCCGCCCATTTTAAGCTTTTTCCCCACCTTCCCCGAGGATTGGTACAGGGTTTATGTGGTGGTTTATGAAGGATTGTTCTCCTTTACGGGAGCAGGTCTTTGGATGAAGCTTGCGGTTTTACTGCCCCTGCCCCTTGTGAGCACCCTTGGGTACTTAACGGGACGGAAGAAGAAAAACCTGATGGAAGAT
>JAZNYR010000235.1:0-5531 GCA_045594525.1 Clostridia bacterium
GCTGTAGCATCTACCGCGGCTGTTGTGGCTGCCGTTTCCCCTGAAACCCCCAAATACATCTGACTGGAGGTGTCCGGTGTCACATCAAAACCGTATTGAGAATAGTTTCCCAAGCTCCGCATGGCATAATTTCTTGCACAAACCGCCTGCACCTTTAACGCCTCCGGCTCAAAGGAAGAAGGCATTTCACCGGGTACAACACCATATAAGTAATGCTCAAGACCTACTACATTAATCACCGTCATCACAGAACCGGAACGAATCAGCTCCAATCCGTCACGATACTGCTTTCCCAAAGCGTTCACAAATCCGCTTCCACGGTGATGAACAGCCGTTTTCACACCGCTCACCGCAACTTCCGCCTGACCGTTTACTACAAGTGCAATGGTGGAATCAGGAAGGGTGATCTGATTAAAGCCATCCACATAGTTACGGGAGGCCACGCAAAATTCACCGTTTCTGTAAAGAATAAAGCCTTCCCCCGAAACACTCCTTGCCTCTGCCGCTGTACCATAAAGACCGGAAACATATACCGTTCCCGAAACTGGCATCATCACACCGCTTGCAGAAGCACTTTCGTAAACGGACACGAAAGAATCTCCGTTATAGTAACCAATCGCCAAGCCCCAGTCACTTTGTACCGGAACCTCACTTACCGCACTTGCTCCGTAACGCAAGCCTACCCGAATACAATCCGGCACGGTAAACGCCGAAACAGACACTCCTGAAAAAAGAAAACTACAAACAAGTACCATTATCATCCATTTTTTCATTTATCATCAGTCCTTTTTCTTTCCTTCTTCGTTAAAATAGGGCATAAAGCCGTAATATTTATTAATTTCGACACATTTTTCCTTTTTCCTTTTTCATTTCTGTTACAAGTGTCAAAGTTGAAAATAGTTGTGAAAAACCATTGACATTCTTGTGAAAAAATGATAATATTATATTAATTATAAGTAAACATACGGAAATTGATTGGAGGCTTTCAAAAACATGAAACAGTATCATGTAGCAGTAGTAGGTGTAACAGGAATGGTAGGCAGAACCTTCTTAAAGGTTTTGGAGGAAAGCAAGCTGCCTGTTTCTAAATACACCATGTTCGCATCTGCCCGCTCGGCAGGAACAAAAATTGAATTTATGGGAAAGGAATATGGGGTACAGGGGCTGAATGAGCATTCTTTTGACAATGAAGACATTGATATTGCTCTCTTCTCCGCAGGCGGTTCCACCAGCGAAAAATTTGCTCCCATCGCAGCAAAACACGGCGTTGTTGTCATCGACAACTCCAGCGCATGGAGAATGGATCCTGAAGTTCCCCTGGTAGTACCCGAAGTAAACCCTGAAGATATTCTGTGGAACAAGGGAATCATTGCAAATCCCAACTGCTCCACCATCCAGGCAATGGTTGCGTTAAAACCCTTGCACGATAAATATAAAATCAAAAGAATTGTTTATTCTACTTATCAGGCAGTATCCGGTGCAGGTATGGCAGGATACAAAGACCTGGAAAACGGATTAAAGGGCGAAGCTCCCAAAAAGTTCCCCTATCCCATTGCAGGAAACTGTCTGCCTCACATTGATGTATTTACCGAAAACGGTTACACAAAAGAAGAAATCAAAATGATTAAGGAAACACAGAAGATTCTTCATGACGATTCCATCCGTGTTACCGCAACCACTGTTCGTGTTCCTGTTTTTAACGGACACAGTGAATCAATCAATGTAGAATTTGAACAACAGTTCGACTTAAATGAATTGAAAACAGTATTGGAAAATGCCCCCGGCATTGTGGTACAGGATGATATGGAAAATCAGATTTATCCCATGCCCATCACCGCTGCCGGCACCAATGAAACCTATGTAGGAAGAATCCGCCGTGACGAAAGCATTGAATCCGGTGTGAATCTGTGGGTTGTTGCTGACAATATCAGAAAGGGCGCCGCTGCCAATGCGGTTCAGATTGCAGGCCGTCTGATGGAATATGAAAACCAAGAATAATGAAGGAGGCTATCATGAAACAAACTATTTTTACAGGCTCCGGTGTTGCACTGGTTACGCCATTTTCAGAAGATAACTCCGTCAACTATGAAAAGCTGGCAGAATTAATTGAATATCATATTGCGCATCATACCGATGCATTGATCATCTGCGGAACTACGGGAGAGGCTGCAACCCTTTCCAATGAAGAGCATGAACAGGTGCTCAAATTTTCCGTAGAACAAACAAAGGGAAGAATCCCCGTCATTGCAGGCACAGGCAGTAACGATACGGCTTATGCCATAAAACTCAGCCAATATGCCGAGTCCATCGGGGCTGACGGTTTGCTGCTGGTTACCCCTTACTATAACAAAGCCACCCAGAAGGGCTTGATCCAGCATTATACTGCCATTGCAAACAGTGTAAAAATACCGATTATTTTATATAATGTTCCCTCCAGAACAGGCGTGAACATCACACCCGAAACCTTAAATGTGCTTGCCGATGTGCCCAACATTGTGGCAATCAAGGAAGCAAGCGGAGATTTGGGAATTGCTGCAAAAATGATGCAGCTTTGCGGAGACAGAATTGATATTTATTCCGGTAACGACGATATTGTGGTTCCTCTGTTATCCATCGGCGGAATCGGCGTCATCTCCGTTGCGGCAAATATCATTCCTGATGAAGTACATGACATGTGCCAGCTTTATCTGGACGGAAAAGTAAAAGAAGCAGCTGCGTTACAGCTGAAATATCTTGATTTGATGAACAGCTTATTCTGCGAAGTGAATCCCATTCCGGTAAAAACCGCAATGAATCTTTTGGGCTTTGAAGTTGGTCCTCTGAAATTGCCTCTGTGCGAAATGAGTCCCGAACACATTGCATTGCTTGAAAAATCTTTGCAGAATGCAGGACTGAAATAAACGAAAAGGCGGAATACACAGATGATAAATCTGATTTTAAACGGTGCTTGCGGTCACATGGGCCGTACCATTGCACGGGAAGCGAAGCTGCGGAAAGACTGTCAGGTGGTTTGCGGATTTGACCCCAGAGCCACAGATGAACTTTCTTTTCCGGTTTACCAAAGCTTTGCAGATTACAAAGAACAAGGTGATGTGCTGATTGATTTTTCCCATCCTTCCGCCCTGACGGGAGTGTTGGAATTTGCCAAACAGCAAAACATCCCTGCCGTGATTGCAACCACAGGGCTCACCAACGAGCAAAAACAAGAAATCAAAACAGCGGCGGAAACCATTCCGGTATTTTTCTCTGCCAATATGTCTTTGGGAATCAATCTGCTGATTGATTTGGCAAAGAAAGCACAAGCTGTACTGGAAAACTTTGATATTGAAATTATCGAACGGCACCACAACCAAAAAATTGATGCCCCCAGCGGTACAGCTCTCGCCATTGCAGACGCATTAAGCGAGCAAAAACATCTGGACTATACCTATGACCGCCATGCAAGACGGCAAAAACGGGAGGCTTCCGAAATCGGCATTCATGCAGTTCGGGGCGGCACCATCGTAGGAGATCATACCGTTTTGTTTGCGGGCAAGGATGAGGTCATTGAATTAAAACATTCTGCCGCATCCAAGGAAGTGTTCGCCACCGGTTCTATCCGCGCAGCACTCTTTCTGGCAAATCAAAAACCGGGTCTGTACAGCATGGAGGATTTGGTTCGCACACTGTAAAGGAGGAAGAAACAATGATTGAAACTTCAAACAACATCACTTTGGTTACCTTACGAAATCTCCCCAATCAGATTTCTACCATTGCAAAAGCATTTTGTGCCGTAGCAGAGGCAGGTGTGAATGTGGATATGATTTCCCAAACTCAAGCCCACAAAAACAAGGTGGATTTATCCTTTACTGTGGAGGATCAGGATTTGGCTGTTACCATCAGTGCTTTGAGTATTCTTAAGGAAAGCGGTGTGGTAACGGATATTTTATCCTCCTGCTCCAAGATTGTATATTTGGATGAAAAAATGTGTCAGACGCCCGGATACGGCGCAAAAGTATTTTCCACTTTAGCAGAAGTCGGGGTGGAACCCTTGATTATCACCACTTCTGTCACAGATATTTCTGTGTTGCTGGAGCACGGTGATTTGACCGTGGCACAAGAGGCACTCAACAAAATGACATTATAAACACAAAGGGAATACACAAAGAGGCTGTAGCAAAATGATTTTGTTTTACTACAGCCTCTTTTTTCTATGCATTTTTTACAAACTGATTTTTTATTTCTTGCTTAATTCCTCATGAATGGCTTTTGCCGCTTGCTTCCCGGCTCCCATTGCCAAGATGACGGTTGCAGCACCGGTAACAGCATCCCCGCCGGCATATACATGCTCACGGGAAGTAAGACCGGTTTCTTCTTCTACAATAATACCGCCCCATTTGGTGGTGTCAAGTCCCTCTGTGGTGGACTTAATCAAGGGATTGGGAGAGGTACCGATGGACATAATCACACAATCTACAGGCAATTCAAATTCGCTTCCCTCAACAGGAACGGGTCTTGCACGACCCGATTCATCAGGCTGGCTTAATTCCATTCTCTGGCAAATGATGCCACTGACCCAACCGTCCTCCCCTTTGATTTCCAAAGGATTGGTCAGAAATTCAAACTTGATGCCTTCCTCCATTGCATGTTCCACTTCTTCTGCACGGGCAGGCAGCTCCTTTTCGCTACGGCGATAAACAATAGAAACAGCCTCTGCACCCATTCTCAGAGCACTTCGTGCCGCATCCATGGCAACATTCCCGCCGCCTACAACCGCTACATGCTTGGCATTCTGAACGGGTGTGGTAGCGTTTTCTTTATCATAGGCTTTCATCAGGTTTACACGGGTTAAAAATTCGTTGGCAGAATACACGCCCTTCAAATTCTCACCGGGGATTCCCATAAATCGGGGTAATCCCGCACCGGAGCCTACAAATACTGCTTCAAATCCTTCTTCCATCAACCGGTCAATGGACATTACTTTCCCAATGACCATATTGGTTTCAATTGTAACGCCCATCTCTTTTAGGCCCTGGATTTCTTTTTGTACAATACTCTTGGGCAGACGAAATTCCGGAATGCCGTACATCAACACGCCCCCTGCCAGGTGCAATGCTTCAAATACGGTAACCTCATATCCCTTGGAAGCCAACTCTCCTGCACAGGCAAGACCGGAAGGACCGGAACCCACAACGGCAACCTTATGACCGTTGGATACAGGCTTTTCTTTTTTTACATCCTCCTGAGCATTATGCCAGTCTGCCACAAACCGTTCCAGACGGCCGATTCCCACAGCTTCTCCTTTGATTCCCCGAACACAGTTCTTTTCGCACTGGTTTTCCTGAGGGCAAACTCTGCCGCAAACCGCAGGCAAGGAGCTGGACTTTGCAATCACATCATACGCACCTGCAAAATTTTTGTTTGCCACCTCTGCGATAAAGGCAGGAATGTCAATAGAAACGGGACAACCGTTCACACAGGGTTTATGCTTACAATTCAAACATCTTTGGGCTTCGTCAACCGCCATTTCTTCGGTGTACCCTAAGGCAACC
>JAZNYR010000236.1:0-3534 GCA_045594525.1 Clostridia bacterium
ACATTTTATTGTATGACGGAACACCTGCTCTTACAGTATATTCCAGTATGAGCGGGGGTGCTACTGAAAATGTGGTAAATGTATGGGTGAGTCCCCTGCCATATCTGTGCGGCGTGCCTGACCCTTATGAAAAATGCGAAAATATCCGTGGGGGCACTTGGAGAGAGGAAAAAACTCCCGCCCAGATTGCCTCTGCCTTGGCGGCAATCGGGAAAAATGTGGGGACGGTGACCCATGTTTCGGTAGAGGAATATACCCCTGCGGGCAGTGTTCTGCGACTGAAAATTACGGGAACGGAAGGAAGCTGCGAGCTGACAAAGGAAAGCACTCGAACCACCTTTGGATTCCGCAGCCAGAAATATACCGTAAACGGAGGCGGACAAACGATTGTTACCACCAACAATACAGTAACATTGCAGGACAGTCGTCCTGCCCGATATAAAAATGCAAAAATCGGCGGGAATGCAAAAGCCTTTTTAACGGTGTCACAAGCATTTCAATCGGAGGAAGCTTTCTGGGTATCGATGGGAATTTCTCAAATAGAACAGAAACCGAAGAACGAAATAGTAACGATTCCCGCCAACACAGGTGTAAATGAAAATGGCGTGTTCGTGTTTGAAGGAAGAGGCTATGGTCACGGACTGGGCATGAGCCAGTGGGGAGCCCAAGGCATGGCACAGGCTGGTTTTTCCTATGAGGAAATTCTTGCCCATTATTTCCCCGGCACCACATTACAGAAATAGAAAGGAACTTCATTGTGAATGTATCAGATTTTCGGTTTGACCTTCCGGAAGAATTGATTGCTCAGCATCCTGCAGAGAAGCGGGACCATTCCCGTCTGATGGTGCTGGACAAGGAAACGGGACAAGTCAGCCACGAAACCTTTTATCAGATAAAAGAGCACTTAAAGGCGGGAGACTGTCTGGTGCTCAATAACACCCGCGTCATTCCTGCCCGTCTTTACGGGGCAAAGGAAGGGACGGGCGGTGCCATAGAATTTGTGTTACTGCGGAGAATGGAAGGGGATGTCTGGGAGGTTATTTTAAAACCGGGCAGACGGGCAAAGCCGGGTGCACGCTTTGTATTCGGCGATGGAGAATTAACCGCGGAAATTTTAGAAATCGGAGAACAGGGAAACCGAATCGTCAAATTTTTCTATGAAGGAATTTTTGAAGAGGTGTTAGACCGTGTGGGGAATATGCCTCTGCCCCCTTATATTAAGGAAAAATTAAAGGACAGAGAACGGTATCAGACGGTGTACTCGAAACACGAGGGATCTGCCGCCGCCCCCACCGCAGGGCTTCATTTTACCAATGAACTGCTGGATGAAATCCGCCAAATGGGAGTGGAAGTGCATTTTGTCACCCTTCATGTAGGCTTGGGGACATTTCGCCCCGTGAAAACGGAACGGGTAGAAGACCACCCCATGCACGCAGAATTTTATACGGTTTCGGAGGAAACAGCCAAAGCGGTCAACCGAGCAAAGGCAGAGGGCAGACGGGTCATTGCAGTAGGAACCACCTCTGTCAGAACATTAGAATCTGCCTGGGATAAAAATCAGGGACTTGTGGCAAAATCGGACAGCACCAGTATTTTTATTTATCCAGGGTATGAATTTCAGGTCATTGATGCGTTGATTACCAATTTTCATTTGAGCGAATCTACCCTGCTAATGCTGGTCAGCACACTGGCGGGCAGAGAGAATGTATTGAATGCCTATCGAATTGCAGTGGAAGAAAAGTATCGGTTTTTCAGTTTTGGCGACGCCATGTTCATCCGATAACGGATGAACAGTGAATAGTGAAGAGGTTAGGATGGTTTTCGCGGTTGCGAAAACCAAGTTCTTTTTGGAAATGAGGATAAGAAAATGTCTTTTCAAGTATTAAAAACCATAGGAGACGCCCGTCGGGGTGTGATGGAAACGGTGCACGGCACCATTCAGACACCGGTGTTTATGAATGTAGGAACTCTGGCGGCAATCAAGGGGGCAGTATCCGCTCCCGATTTAAAAGAATTAAAATGTCAGGTGGAGCTTTCCAATACCTATCATCTGCACCTGCGCCCCGGGGATAAAATAGTCAAGCAAATGGGCGGTCTTCATAAATTTATGAATTGGGACAAGCCCATTTTAACGGACGGCGGCGGATTTCAGGTGTTTTCTCTGTCCGGCATCCGAAAAATCAAGGAGGAAGGGGTGATCTTCGCCTCTCATATTGACGGACGGCGGATTTTTATGGGACCTGAGGAAAGTATGCAGATTCAGTCCAATCTTGCAAGTACCATTGCGATGGCGTTTGACGAATGTGTGGAAAACCCTTCTCCTTATGATTATACCAAACAGTCCATGGAGCGAACCATTCGCTGGCTTCATCGGTGCAGAGCGGAAATGGATCGGTTAAATGCTTTGGAGGATACCCTAAATCCCAAACAAATGCTGTTTGGCATCAATCAGGGGGGAACCTATGCGGACCTTCGTGTGGAATCCATGAAACGGACGGTAGAAGTGCCTCTGGACGGGATTGCCATCGGGGGGCTTGCAGTAGGAGAACCTGCTCCTGTGATGTATGAAATGATTGAGGCGGTAATGCCCTATGCACCCAAAGACAAACCCCGATATTTGATGGGCGTGGGAACCCCTGTGAATATTTTAGAGGCGGTGCACAGAGGGGTGGATTTCTTTGACTGTGTGATGCCCAGCCGAAATGCAAGACACGGTCATTTGTTTACCGAGGACGGCATTATGCATATGTTAAATGCAAGGTACGAAACGGACGACAGACCCATTGATGAGCATTGTAATTGTCCTGCTTGCCGTCAGTATTCCAGAGCTTATCTCAGACACTTGTTTAAGGCAAAGGAAATGCTGGCAATGCGGCTTTGCGTTATGCATAATCTTTATTTTTACAATCACCTGATGGAAGAAATCAGACGGGCAATGGAAGAAGACCGCTGGGAAACATTCTATCAGGAAAAACGGGTGAAATATGAACAGAGGGTGTAAGCAATATGTATTATGCTATGTATGAAAAAGTAAAGAATGACCAATCCCCCTTTCACCAGAAAGTGCTGCGGTTGAATTATCACATTCCCATTGGGGAAGTGTATAAAGCAATCAGCCGTTGTTTTGAGGCGGTAAAGGCAGAGGAAACACTAATTTTTGCTCCCGATTTTTTAGAATGTGTCATTCCCGTAACGGAAGAAGCCTATACCGTTGCCCGTGACAGTTTTCATCAGGCAATGTTTTCTCATGTGGTGCCTATGGGGCAAAAATATCCGGGTGCCAGAACAGGTGTGTTTGACAAGACAGGAAATTGGTATCTTCGCATTTTTGCCGAGGATTTGGAGGATGTGAGCGAAGGAGAATTTTTGTGCGGTAATTTTGAACTGTATGCCCCCGATGAACTCATAGAGGCAGCGGAACAGCTGGTGGCAAAAACGGTGGAAGGTCATTTGCTCAAAGAAGGAGCAAAAAAGTATATTGAGGAAATTACAGAAGCGTAAAGGATTGAACAATCGTGATAAAAAAAGAAATGA
>JAZNYR010000237.1:0-2209 GCA_045594525.1 Clostridia bacterium
CTATGGTGGTTCGGGCGATGTTTTCCAGTGCCTCGTGGGTTAAGAATGCCTGGTGAGAGGTAATCAGCACATTGGGCATTCCCATAAGCCGAGCCAAAATATCGTCTAAAATCACCCTTCCCGAACGGTCCTCGTAGAAAAAGTCTGTTTCTTCTTCGTAAACATCCAAACCTGCACCGCCTACCTGACCCGATTTCAGGGCCTCCACCAGCGCCTCGCTGTCAATCAAAGCACCACGGGAGGTGTTAATGAGAAAGGTTCCCTTTTTCATCATGGAAAGGGTGGTTTCGTTGATGATATAGTGGGTGGATTCGGTGAGGGGACAGTGGAGAGAAATCACATCTGATTCCTTGCAAAGCTCCTCCAACGACACATAGTCAATTCCCTCTACGGGATATGGGTCGTAAGCGATGACCTTCATTCCAAATCCTTTACAAATGTCAATAAATACCCGTCCGATTTTCCCCGTTCCGATGACACCCACCGTTTTTCCGTGAAGGTCAAAGCCCGTAAGACCGTTTAAGGTAAAGTTAAAATCACGGGTACGGAAATATGCCTTGTGGATTTTTCGGTTCAGGGTGAGAAGGAGTGCCATAGCGTGCTCCGCCACCGCGTATGGAGAATAGGCAGGCACGCGGACAATATGAATTTTTTCAAAGGCTGCCTCAAAATCTACATTGTTGTATCCCGCACATCGCATTGCTGCAATGGTGATGCCGTTTTTGTACAGGGTGTCTAAAACGGTTTTATCCAGAGTGTCGTTGACAAATGCCACAACGGCATCGTATCCAGACGCCAGACTGACCGTGTCTTCATTTAGCTTGTTCTCAAAGTATTTGATTTGGTAGCCGTGCTCCTCGCAAAGGGGAGTAAAATAGATTTTATCATAAGGTTTTGCGTCAAAAAATGCTATTTTTTTCACATAGATTCCTCCTTTTTGTTAGTATGGTTTTATTTGAGGGTTTTATGCCACTGTCAATGTTCTTTTCGATATTGCAACGGAGAGGTTCCGAATTTTTTTTTAAAGCTTTTTAAAAAGTTGGGAATTGAGGTGTAACCGCAGGCAAAGCAGATGTCTGTTACGGATAAATCGGTATTGGAAAGAAGTTTTGCACCGTAGGTTAATTTCAAATCCGAAAGAAAGACGGAAATCGTTTGCCCCGTTTCCTTGTGAAACAATTCACTGATGTATTTTGGGGATAGATGAACATGGTCGGCAATCTGCTGCAGAGTAGGGCTTTCCCGAAAATGAAGCTGTAAATACAACATGGCATTTTGCACCGATGTATTGTGCATGGGCTCCCCATCAGGGGTAGAGTCGGTCAACTGTAACAAAAGGCAGTTCAGTAAGTGAGCGGTGTATTCCTCGCCTTGATTGGTGCGGTTTGCATCCACCAGCAGATTTCCCAACTGACAAAGGCGTTTAAAATCCTCTTCAGGGGGAGAGAACACCTTTTCGTTTTCCTGTAACATACGCTTGGAAAAGCTGTCGTCCAGAGCGGAAAAAGTGAAGCTGATGTTGCAGATTTTAAGTTCTCCCTCGGGAGTCACCTCGTGAAAGTCTGTGGGGTTGAGAGAAGTGACTACACCCCGTTTTAAGCTGTATTCCTTGCCGTTCAGCCGTTGAATTCCCTTGCCCTCTAAAATCAGTTCAATTTCAAAATATTCGTGCCAGTGAAGAGGTCGGAAGGAGACGGTACTTCGTTCCGATGCCCGTACCCCTGTTTGGTCTCCGATATATTCCGCTACCGTAAGCCGTTTTTTCATCAAAATCACCTCTTTTTTATTATACTACGGTTTGTTAAAATAATCAAGTGTTCGGAATAATAGAAAATTTACGGAAATATGAGTATTTTCTTGGAGAATATGATAAGACAAGTGAGGGGGAATCTGTTATACTGAAAGAAAAAAACGGGAGGAATTTATCATGGAACGATTATTAATACGGTATCCTCAATTGGCGTGTTGCAAAGAGGAGATTCAAAAAACTGTTGATACAATGGAAACCTGTATCAGAAATGGCGGTCAGATTCTCATTTGCGGAAACGGCGGAAGCTGTTCGGATTCTATTCACATCAGCGGTGAGCTGTTAAAGGGCTTTGTGTCAAAGCGTCCTTTAAACGAAAGCGATAAGGCAAAACTTGGAGATATGGGAGATAAATTACAGTACGGTATCCCTGCCATTCCCTTGCCTTCTTTAGATGGCGTC
>JAZNYR010000238.1:0-1767 GCA_045594525.1 Clostridia bacterium
ATCCGCGATCGATTGTGCGGTCGTTCTTATGTGTATGCCGCAATGCGTGTCACAGGTGCGGCTGACCCCCTAAAGCCTGTTTCTGAAACAATGGAAGGAAAGCTTCCTCAAAGAAAGATTGTGACCACCGCCGCAGCAGGATATAGTTCTTACGGTAATCAGATTGGTCTTGCAACCGGTCAGGTGGATGAACTGTATCATCCCGGTTACGCGGCAAAGAGAATGGAAATCGGTGCTGTCATTGCAGCAGCTCCTGCCAAAAATGTTCGTCGTGAACGCCCCGAGGATGGAGATTTGGTTATTCTTTTGGGTGGCAGAACAGGCCGTGACGGATGTGGCGGTGCAACAGGTTCTTCCAAATCTCATACCATGGAATCCTTGGAAAGCTGCGGAGCAGAAGTGCAGAAGGGAAATGCTCCCGAAGAAAGAAAGCTTCAGAGACTTTTCAGAAATAAAGAAGCTACACGCATGATCAAGCGTTGTAATGACTTTGGCGCAGGCGGTGTTTCTGTTGCCATTGGTGAGCTTGCAGACGGACTCGAAATTGATCTTAATGCAGTACCCAAGAAATATGACGGTCTTGACGGAACAGAGCTTGCTATCAGTGAATCCCAGGAAAGAATGGCGGTTGTTGTAGCCAAAAAGGATGCAAAACGGTTCTGTGAACTGGCTGACAGCGAAAACTTGGAATCTACCGTTGTTGCGGTTGTAACAGAAGAACCCAGACTGGTGATGAACTGGAACGGGGTTGAAATTGTGAATCTGTCCCGTGAATTTTTAAATTCCAACGGTGCGGAAAAGCATATTACCGTAACCGCTGCAAAACCTGAAAGTTATGAAAAGGAAATTTCCGATGATTTTTCCGGTCAGATGAAGGCGTTGGCAGGGGATTTGAATGTTTGCTCCAAGAGGGGCTTAAGCGAACGGTTTGACTCTACCATCGGCGCAGGAACTGTGCTGATGCCTTTTGGCGGAAAACATCAGAGAACCCCCATTCAGACAATGGTGCATAAAGTTTCTGTTGAAAAACAGCACACCGACACCTGCTCCTTTATGTCCTGGGGTTACAATCCCTTTATTTCAGAAAAAAGTCCTTATCATGGTGCATATCTGGCAGTCATTGAATCTGTTTCAAAGCTGATTGCTGCAGGTGCTGAATTTAATGATGTTTATTTGACCTTCCAGGAATACTTTGAAAAACCCATGAAGGATGCAAAACGGTGGGGAAAACCCTTGTCTGCATTGCTTGGCGCATTCAAAGCTCAAAAAGAACTGGAAATTGCCGCTATCGGCGGAAAAGACTCTATGAGCGGAAGCTTTGAAAAGCTGGATGTTCCGCCTACATTGGTTTCTTTTGCAGTTACCACAGGAAAGACAAGTGAGGTCATCTCCCCTGAATTTAAGGAAGCAGGAAATCAAGTTATTTGGTTAAAGCCCGAAATGGACGAAAACAATTTGCCTGTGACAGCATCTTTAAAAAATGTATATCGTACTGTTACAGAACTCATGCGTCAGGGAATTGTAAAGGCTTGTTATACACCTACCTATGGCGGTGTTGCAGAAGCTATTATGAAAATGTCAATGGGTAACGGTATCGGTTTCACCTTTGCTGACGGTATTACACCGGAAGAGTTGTTTGGTTATTCCTACGGTTCCTTCTTGCTGGAAGTAACAGAGGAATGTGACGCAGAATTGGTGGTTGGCACAACCACAAACAATCCGGAAATTACCTACGGCAACGAAACCGTTTCCTTGCAGGAATTGTCT
>JAZNYR010000239.1:0-5174 GCA_045594525.1 Clostridia bacterium
AGAAATTTCCTTCCTTCTTCTTTTAGAACTGCTTTGTATTTATTTTTTTTCCAACGCCATCATCTTTTCCAATCTTTTTGCATGACGAGGTTCTGCTGAGTACTCTGCTGTAAGATAGGCTTTTACAATTTCACACGCCAAGTCGATTCCCAGCACTCTGGCACCTAATGCCATTACATTAGAATCATTATGTTCGCGGGTCAGCCGTGCAGAATATGTATCCGAGCAAAGTGCCGCACGGATCCCCTTTATCTTATTGGCAGCCATGCTCATACCAATACCGGTGCCGCAAATTAAAATTCCTCTTTCGCAAACACCTGAAGTGACTCCTTCGCACACTGCCTTTGCAATGTCGGGATAATCCACGCTATCGGTGGTATAAGCACCGAAATCCTCCACTTCATGCCCCATGCTTTTGATATAATCCTTAATTTGCTCCTTGAATTTGACCCCTGCGTGGTCACATCCGATTCCAACTTTCATTGTTCATTACTTCCTTTCTGTATTCTTTCCTCAAGCTCTCTTTGTGCCTGGGGTTTACTGATATAAATCGCAGTCAGCTCCTCCGCTGTCGTCGTAGGTAAATTCCTTGCCGCCATTGCAACGGAAGACGCCATAGGCATACTTTTTCTGTCTGTCAGACAAGGCAACCCCAATTCTTCTGCATAAAGGGTTCCCCCGTCTCCTACCAACAACACTTGCCTGTCCTTTATCCTTTGGACAACTTCTTCTACTGTTGTAGCATAGGGTTCCTTCACACAAACCATTTTTTCGTTTTCCCAGCGGTATTCCGCTGCATACACCCGCCGTCTACCGCCGTCCAGCAACACAACCACGGGCCGTTCCTCTCCAAAGGCATTGTACGCCAACCCTTCCAAGGTATTCACCGGCACCACCGGTTTCCCCGTTACCTGGGCCAATGCTTTAACACAAGCAAGCCCAATTCTGATTCCCGTAAAGGAGCCGGGGCCGTTGGCCGCCGCAAACAAATCGATTTCCTCCAAGGAAACTCCCGTTTCCTGTAATAATTGTTCGATCAGAGGCATCAGCTTTTGGGAATGGGCTTTTTGATTATGTAAAGAATATTCCTGTAACACCACGCCGTCTTCCCAGATTGCCGCTGTGAGCATGGGTGTTGTGGTGTCCACCGCCAGTATTTTCATACCCTCATTCCTCCATGGTAATTCTGCGGAAATCCTCTCCTTGAGACAAATCCCGCGAAATGGTCACATGATACACCTGACCGGGCAAAATATCCGAGATGTTTTCAGGCCATTCAATCATACACACGCCTCCCGCATCAAAATATTCGTCCAAGCCCGCATCCTCCGCATCAATCCCGCCGCCTAAACGGTACATATCAAAATGATACAAGGAAAGTCTCCCGCCGTGATATTCATTGACCAGCGTAAAAGTAGGGCTGGTAATATATTCATTAATTCCAAGACCCTTGGCAACCCCGCGGACAAACACGCTTTTTCCAACCCCCGGTTCCCCATGAAGGCACACAATATCATTTTCCTTTAGTTGTGCAGAAAAAGCTTCCCCCATCTGTTGGGTCTGCTGTTCCGAATTAGAAATCAAGGCATTCCGCCTCCCTTCTGCTTTAGTATATCACAAATCCACAAAAAAGTCAAATTTTTCAAGCAGTAAAGATAGAAAAATACAAACAAAAAAGCATCCCTGTTCAGAATTATTTCACAGAAGAAACAACTGGTTTAGACTCTTTTGTGCCGAAGGCACACTCGTAAAAAGGTGGTAGCGACAACGAGCCGTCGTGAGTGCGTTTACAAACGAACAGGCAAGTCGAGCGTGCCTTTTTACGAAAAAGGAGGAACAGTGAAGCGGGTGACTGATTTTTTGTATAAAAAAATCGGAACAAGCGCAACTTGTTCCGACGTGGAGCTGGTAATGGGATGCAGCTGCTTCGCATCTTTCCTGCTTGTCCACCCAATTGCTCCCGCAATTCGGTACCGGACTTCGCACCACTCCCCTAAAAACGATTATCAATCGTTTTCTTCACGGCTCGTGCCCTCTTAGGGTTCAAATCCCATTCCCATTTTGAACAAAAAAGCATCCCTGTTCGGAATGCTTTCGTGGAGCTGGTAATGGGATTTGAACCCGCGACCCCTTCATTACGAGTGAAGTGCTCTACCCCTGAGCTATACCAGCATATAACAGGGGGCTTGCTGCCCCCCTTTTTACAACATCTCTATTATACCAATAAGCAACTTGTTTTGTCAAGCCTTTTTCCTATTATTTTTGGAAACGGTTCTTGGCAAAATTCCATGCATCGGCACACATTTCTTCAATGCCGTATTGCGCTGCCCAGCCAAGCTCTGCTTTTGCCTTGGAAGGGTCGGCATAGCACTGGGCAATATCCCCGGGACGGCGGTCAACAATTTTATAATTGATGGTTTTTTCGCTTGCTTTTTCAAAAGCCTTTACCGTTTGCAACACAGAATATCCGTTACCGGTTCCCAGATTATAAATATCCACACCCGTTCTGTCCTGAATCCGTTCTACCGCTTTCACATGACCCAAAGACAAATCCACCACATGGATATAATCACGAACACCGGTTCCATCTGGCGTATCATAATCATTTCCGAACACACTCAGGCATTCCAGCTCTCCCGTTGCAACTTTTGCAATATAAGGCAAAAGATTATTAGGGATTCCATTGGGGTCTTCTCCGATCAGACCGCTTTTGTGTGCACCGATGGGATTGAAGTAACGAAGCAACACAACCCCCCATTCCGGGTCGGACACAAACACATCCTGCAGAATCTGTTCAATCATCAGTTTGGTACTGCCGTAAGGGTTGGTGGTATGCAAGGGAAAATCTTCCCGAATGGGCACAGAAGCAGGATCCCCATACACCGTTGCAGAAGAACTGAACACAATTTTCTTCACACCAAATTCACTCATCACCTGACAAAGGTTCAGAGTGCTTCCAATATTGTTTTGATAATAACGCAGAGGTTTACTCACCGACTCACCCACAGCCTTTAACCCTGCAAAATGAATGACAACATCAATCTGATTTTCACGGAAAATTTGCTCCACCGCTTCACGGTCTATCAAATCTGCTTCATAAAAAGGAAAGTCTTTACCTGTAATGGTTTTGATGTCTTCAATCGCCTGTGGTTTGGAATTATCAAAATTATCAATCACCACAATATCGTATCCTGCCTCTAATAGTTCTACACAGGTATGACTGCCGATATATCCGGCTCCTCCCGTTACTAATATACTCATGCTTATCATCCTTTCATCTCTTTTTTACTATCTTTCGTCAACATACTGACTGCACGACTATCAATTTAAATCAGTTAAAATGAACCATAATATTAGTAATGTAAGGTATCCCATGAGATTCCGCATCAAATGCACCGGATACCGTAATCTCTTGACCCACATATTCCTTCAGCAAAGCGGTGTCTTCCCCATAAGTATAGAAAATATTGCTGGCCCATTTTGATTCCTGATCGTAAATATCCGTATAATAATATTCTATTGTTTCACTTCCTGTGATAAAGCAATATTCTTGCCCGATATCACTGGGTTCGTCCGAATAATCCACAATCCCTGTTACGGAAAACAAATCCCCTTTTCTCAGGAAATCCGTAACGGATTTTTGGGAAACTTCCTAGGGCGGAAGAACATCCTTTCCGGTACATCCTGAAAAAATCAATCCAAAACATATTACAGCAACAAATAATTTCTTCATTTTCTCATCTCCCGTCCAGACTCGTTTCCGATCACAGCAATTTCAACTTTGTTGAATTTATTATATCACAAACACAATCAAATTGCAATTGTTTGTTTTCTAAACCCAAAAATATATTTCTCTGCCTTTTCCTTGCATTTTGAACATATTTATGATATGATGGAAGAAAGGAGTGTTTTTATGATCACAAAAGAGCTAATTGACTTATTGCATCAGGGTGCCAGTATTCAGCGGTGGAACGACCACCTCCGCCCTAATAAAGGATTTACCGAGCTTGACAAACAGGCACACAAGATGTTTTATCTGTACGCATTGAAAAAGTTTGAGCCGGACAATTCGTTGGATGAACAATTGCTAATCGAAGGATGCATTTTTGAATATCTTCACAGGGTGCTGTTAACCGACATTAAGCCTCCTGTTTTTCATAAGCTGATGGCAGAAAAAGGGGAACAAATCAACCGATGGGTGCTGGAAGAACTGAAACCCGCCTGTCTTCCCTTAAAGGGGAATTTTTACGAAAAATTCCAAAACTATCTGCTGGATGAAAACTATGGAAAACGGGAAAAATCCCTGATTTCCGCAGCTCATTATCTGGCAACTGCATGGGAATTTTCCATTGTGTATCCCCTGTCCTCCTCTCTGTATGATATTCAAAATGTCAAAGCAGAGATTGATGCAGAAATTGCCCAGTATTTCTCTTTACCCGGTGTTCAGCGGTATTACGCAGATGTAAATATCAAAAACTTTCTGAATCTTGTGGGACAATTACGATTGCAACAACGATGGGCGCGGTGTTATCGGATTCCCGAAACCTCCGTCCTTGGGCACATGCTGATTGTGGCGGTGCTGTCCTATCTGTTCACTTTGGAAATTGACGGCTGCCAAAAGCGGCTATGCAATAATTTTTACGGCGGGTTATTTCACGATTTGCCTGAAGTACTGACACGGGATATTGTATCTCCCGTAAAACGGTCGGTAGAAGGCTTGGATGATATTATCAAAGAAATCGAAAACGATGCCCTGGAACAAAAAATCTTTCCCCTGCTGCCAAAATCCTGGCACGATAAGATTCATTATTATATTCAAGAAGAATTTAAAAGTAAAATTATTCTGGACGGCACGGTGCGTTATTGCACGGGTGACGAAATCAACGAAAAATATAACTTTGAAGAATTTAATCCTTTAGACGGGGAACTGATTCGGGGAGCTGACCATCTGTCCGCTTTCATTGAAGCATACCTGTCCATAGATTACGGCATCAGCTCAGATGCCCTGACCAGCGGTCAGCAAAACTTATATCCTCTGTACCAAAACCGTACAGTGTCGGGATTAAATTTAGAACCCTATTTTGCGATGTTTTCGAAGGTTTGATTCTTTTCACATAACCGACAGAATCAAAGGGATATTTTTGTTTAAGTGATATTCCATCTTCGATGGAGTG
>JAZNYR010000240.1:0-3089 GCA_045594525.1 Clostridia bacterium
AATGCTGTAAAACCATCCTGCAGATTCGTGATCGGGGGAAATTCCTCCGTTCCTGCAATCTGTCCCGGTGTATATGTTTTCCAGAATGTACCACCGGTCACTTCAGTCATTTCGATGTTGTAAGACACCAGACATTCATCAATGGAACGGTTCGGTGTAACATTATCAGGAGACAGCAGAAATACCTCTGCATCGCTTTCTATTGCTTGTTTCATATCAATTTCTTCCTCTTCTTCTATTTCAATTTGTTTCTTGTGATTGGCAATCAAGGCAAGCAAATCAAGAACGGCTTCCACTATTAAGGAAATACCAACGAATACCCATAGCATTGCCGTTGTCGCAAACGGACTTTTCAAAATAATAACAGCACATACAAAAGAAACAACTGCACTTATTGCTGCCAAGTACCATTTCGGCTTTTTTCGACGATACAGATCAACACAAAATTGAGTTTTCTCTACCGCTAAAACTAAAACAGCAACACCATAAATAATTGTCAGGGCTGAAAATGTTGTGATGAACCATTTGGAATTTAACACACAGAAAATACCGATCACCATAAAAATCAAGCCCTTGGTCAGATACAGTCCTTTTGATGCCCTGATAATATCCAGCCCAATATATTTTATACAGTTAATAATACCAAGAATGCACAGTACAATACCAGATAGAACAATAATTCCGGAGGTAAAATTCACAGGATCAATTAAGAGCAGAATACCGATAACCAGTTCCAACAGACAAATCAGAATTCCATTCATATTTTCTTTTACTTTTGTCAAACCTTCAGCACCTCCTTTTTGGCACCTTTGTTTACATCCTCACGAAGCAAGCGATAGAGTACAGATGCCATAGGAACGCCAATCATCATGCCCGCAATGCCCATGACACCACCACCGATGGTAACTGCGGCAAGTACCCAAATGGCAGGTAAGCCCATTGACGCCCCCACCACTTTGGGATAGATCAAATTATTTTCCAACTGCTGCAAAATTACAATGTAAATCAGGAACAGAATGGCTTTCATTGGGGATACAGTCATAATCATAAACGCACCGATTGCCGCTCCGATATATCCGCCTGCAACTGGAATCAAAGCGGTAAATGCAATCACCGCACCGGTCATGGTCGCATAAGGGAATCTCAGAATCATCATTCCAATGGCGCACAATGTTCCAAGTATCACAGCTTCCGTACATTGGCCTACAATGTACTTATGAAAACAATCATTGGTGACAGAAAGAACATATCTGGTTTTGGAATAAACAGACTTTTTCATGTAGCGTTTCATCAGGCGGTCAAACTGATTTCCAAGCTTTTCTTTCCCTGTCAGCAGATAAATGGAAAAAACAAATGCAAACAACGCAGTAACGATGCCTGAAAAAACAGAAGATACAACATTCACTGCTGTTCCCATCACATTTCCAACTCCGCTGGTTAATACAGAGATAACCTGATCAATCTTTGATTTCCAATCTGCGTTCTGTAAGGAATCAAGCATATCTTCTGGAACAATGTCTATGGTTTCGAGCCAATCAACTAATGAGGTAATTGCACCCGGAATCTTGGCAATCAGCAATTCGATACAAGCCATCAGTTCCGGGACGACCATTTTCATCAAAAGAATCATAAGAAGTACTAGAGTGATGAACGACGCCAACATACATACAGGTCTGCGGCTTTTTGCTATGCCTGATTTCTGTGATTTTGGAAAGTAGTGTTTTTCATAAAAACTCATCAGAATATTGACAGCATAGGCAATCACGCAGCCTATCAATAATGGCATTGCAGCACCAATAAATGTACCGAAAAGTCCCGAAAATGCTGTCCAGTATGTTATGCATAGATAAAGCAGGAAGACACTAACTCCTATTCTGAAACAGGATTTCCATTCAACTTTCATAGATTAGTTCTCCCTTGGATTTTTGCCCATGAAAACTGTGATAAAGTCGAGCACTGCCTCAGCAATCAGGGATGCACCGGTGAAAATCCAAAGTGCCACAGTAGAGGAAAACGGACTGCTCAGAATAACGATAGCACAGATAATGGAAACAACTGCATTGATTGCTGCCCAAAACCACTTTTTGTTTTTCTGACGAAGCATATCGACAGTCAACTGGATTTTACCAATGCCGGTCATAAGAATAACAACACCATAGATTATGGTCAGTACAGGGAAAGTGACAATAAACCATTCTGTCTTAAACAGGCAGAATGCACCTGCAAGAAGAGCTAAAAGTCCTTTTACAAGAATTTGTCCTATCGATGCTTCTTTCGCATCAGCCCTGAAGTATTTCACGACTTCCAGAATACCCATAACCATCAGTGCAATACCGACAAACTTGATGATCCAGGATGTAAGCCCAACCGGATTAATTAACAACATAATACCGGCAATCAGCTCAAATAAACAGAAAATGATGCCACACGCAAATTCTTTTACTTTTTTCATTTAATATTCCTCCTAATATGAGTAATCTATTTATGGAGCGACATCTTTGCTTGACACATGTCTCCCATAATGCTATTATTATAACGCAACATTTGTTGTATTAACAGCAGTCAGTTGCACAACTATTGGTGCAAGAGCAACATTAGACCGTAAATTGTTGCAAATTTAGAGAAATTTCATGAGGTTTTGTTCTATGCAAAAAGAAAATCAAAGAGTTGCTATCTCGAAACGACTACTAAAAGATAGCGTTCTTAGACTGTTAAAGAAAAAGCATATTAGCAGTATTAGTGTCAGCGAATTGTGCGAGGAAGCCTCCATTAACAGAACCACATTTTATCGTCACTACCAGACGGCACATGATGTACTTATGGAGATTGAATTGGACTTTATGAACGAGTTTTATGAGATTCCTGCTCCTACCAAAAACATAAACGATATTCGTAACCATGCTGTTCGTATGTGTAATTTCCTGTATGACAACAGAGAAACCGCAAAACTGTTCATCCGAAATAATACGGATAATGATTTCAGACTTCTTTTTCAGAACTTTGCAGATGATTTTGTGGCATCAAGAGCTGTTTACTATAAAGGAAAGACAGTTAATGCAAACACTCTGCATTTGATGACCACATTCTTT
>JAZNYR010000241.1:0-7425 GCA_045594525.1 Clostridia bacterium
TGACGGTTTGTTCCTTCCAAAAGCATCTCAACACCCCATTATTACACGGTTTTCTATGCTTTTATTATACCATATTTTACTTGATTTTTAAAGTTTTTTTGCAAAAAAAGACCACCAACATTGACTTTGTCAGTGGTCTGAACCATCCGAATGTTTCGGATGGTTTTTCTGTTATCGAAGAAGTTACTTTTTTAAACGATCGTAAATCAGTTTCAGACCTGTCAGAGTCAATTTTCGGTCAATGGTCTGAATGGTTTTGGATTTGGTGGAAATGAGCGAAGACAGACCTCCTGTTGCGATGACCTTCACATCTCCTCCCAGTTCCTTTGCCATTTCTTCTACAATATAATCAACCGAGCCCACATATCCGTAAAAAATACCCGATTGCATACTGGTCACCGTGTTGGTTCCAATCAGTTTCCCCGGGTCTTCAATTTCGATTTTGGGAAGCTTGGCTGTTTTGGAAAAGAGGGCATCCAAAGAAATTTTAATCCCCGGTAAAATGGAACCGCCTAAATAATCTCCATTTTTATCAATGGCACAGAAGGTGGTGGCGGTGCCGAAATCTACAATAATACAGGGAAAACCGTACAACTCTTTTGCTGCCACGGCATTGACCAGGCGGTCAGCACCTACCTCTTTTGGATTGTCATATTTGTTTTTCATTCCCAGATCCATAGAACCATCTACCACAATGGGTTCTCTGCCTACATAAGATTTTAACGCCTTACACAAAGGATACATAATCTGGGGCACAACAGAGGCTATCATAATATCTTCGATTTCCTCGGGTTTCACATTTTTTAGTGCAAGAAACTGCAGAATCAGCACACCCATTTCGTCCAGAGAACGGTCTGCCTGGGTGGACATCCGAAAACTGCTGATCAAAGCATCTTTATCATAAATACCAAATACAATATTGGTATTTCCAACATCTACCAAAAGTAACATATTCTCACTCCTTTTTTATTATTATAACTCATAGTCACATTTAAAGTCAAGATGCATATAATAGATTCTGACAAGAATTTTATTTAGAGGTGGAACTATGGCTGATAATTTGTCCGAACTGTTGAAAAACTTACTGGAACATACGGATCAAAGAAAACTGAAACAATCATTACCAAAACTGATGCAACTGTTATCCAACCCCGAGGGACGACAGCTGGTGCAGAAAATCAAGGAAGCAGACCCTCAGCGTCTGGCAAATCTGTTGGGACAGATTGATACCCAGGCGGCGGCAAAAAAGGTGGACCGTGCAGAGGTGATTTTAGAACAAGCAGGAAGCAATCCGGATTATATCAAAAATTTGATGAATTTACTGTGAGGAGGGAGAAGTTATGAGTCAGGATTTCATGGGCCAGCTTCAGAATTTATTAAGTGACCCGGACATGGCAGAAAAATTAAAACAGGCGTTGGGGTCGCTGGGCGGTAGTCCTGTTCCCGAAAAAAGAGAGGAGCAGGAGGACGCAACGCAAAAAATCAAACAAGTCTATGAGCAGATTAACAGCGGACCGGACCCCAGGGTATCGTTATTAAAGGCATTAAAACCTTACATGAACCATACCCGCAGTGCCCAGTTAGATACCGCGGTAAGGTTATTGGGTCTCACCAAAATGTCAGGTTTATTAAAGGAATTGCAATAATTTGGGAGGGATGAGGAATGCAACGAAATTTTTATCAAGCACCCCAATATCAGGGAGACAGCGTGATTGTACCCCAGACCATTGAACCGGAGCCCGTTCCTGTGACCGAGCAGGAACCAAAGGAAGGGGCTCCTGAAAATTACAAGGTTTCTTTTTATAATCCTCAAACAAAGAAATTTTTTGACCGTTTTTGTGTGGACGATGTCATTTTGATTGCAGTCATCATCCTGCTTGCCACCGATACCCAAATCGACTTCGTTCTTTTAATTATTTTAGGATTTTTATTGTTAAACGGAATGGAATAAAAAGGCGAAGGCCACACCCCAACTGCTTTGGGGTGTGTTTTTTTTATAAAATTTTTCAAAAATACGAACAAAGGTTTGACTTGTGTCTAAAAATGTGATATACTATAATAAAAAGGAGGGGAGCAAGATGTCATTAACGGAAAAACAAAAAAATGTACTCAGCTTTATTGAACAGTTTGCCCGAAAAAATGGGTATCCTCCCTCTGTCCGCGAAATCGGTGCGGCGGTGGGGTTGACTTCTACTGCTACCGTTCACGGTTACTTGGAACGGCTGGAAAAAAAGGGGTATCTTGACCGTGCGGCACTGAAAACCCGTGCCATGCGGGTGGTAAACCCTCAAGCCGAAGAGTCCGTGCAGACCAATGTTACCGCAGATGAAAAATATATGGAAGTGCCCATTGTAGGCCGTGTGGCGGCAGGCTCTCCTATCTTAGCACAGGAGCAGGTGGAAGGCTATCTTCCTCTCAGCTTTGATTTTGCACGGAATAAGGAGTTGTTTGTTCTTCGCGTCAAGGGCGAAAGTATGATCAATGTAGGGATTTATGACGGGGATTTGATTATTGTCAGCCGTCAACCTGATGCGAAAAACGGGGATACGGTGGTGGCATTGATTGAAGACGAGGCAACCGTAAAAACCTTTTATAAAGAAAAAGAGTATATCCGTCTGCAACCCGAAAATGATACCATGGAGCCGATTTTGGTGAAGGAAGCTGTCATTTTGGGTAAAGTGGTAGGCTTGTTTAGAAATTTAATGTAGTGTGATAGAATGATTTCATCAAAGATGAAATCAATTAAGTTTGCCCTGACGGGCAAGTGAAGTTCTGCCTGACGGCGGAGTGAAAACTTAACTTTACTTTTGCGGTGCAAAAACTTCACTGCATACAGCAACTTCACTTTGAACGATAGTTCAAAACTTCACCGATAAAGGTGGCGTTTGAAATGAACACTCGTTCTGGATTTACACTACATTTTGGAACAGCTCGGCATCCAATACGGGCAGGGGAGTTTCTCTCTGTATGATGCGGAGCATTTCGTCCAGCTCCGTTGGGTGATTTTGGCTTAACAGCAGTACGGGAACAGCGCTCATTTCTGCTGCATAGGCAATGCCCGCGCGGACTTGGTGTTCAAACAGAGCCGGGTCCTCCGATGTATCAAATACGGCATATAAATTGTCGGGCGGTGTGGGACGAAGTAAAAAGAGCAACAAAATTCCTGCCATCACTGCCAGTAATAATAAGGAAATAACAAAGGGGGACAAGAGTTTCACCTCGCTTTCTAAGCTTATTTTATGCAGTGAATGAGGAATTGGTGAAGGAGAATCAAATGAGTGAGTATGAACCGAAATGTATTCTTTGCAATAACGGTCGGGAAATCCGCCTGACGGGACATGTTTTGTGTTCTTTCGAGGGGATTGTGACCCCGTCCTTTTGCTGTAAAAAATTTGAGATGAATTATTTGAAATTAAAACCAAAGAGGCTTCCCATAAAAAAGAAAAAACAATTTTCTCCCGAGGATTTTTCTTTGGATTGATAAAGGAGTGTTGACAATATGAAAGTAGCGATTTACGGGTATGGAAACCTGGGCAGAGGTGTGGAATGTGCCATTGCGCAGAACAAGGATATGGAATTGGTGGGAGTGTTTACCCGCCGTCCTCCCGAAACGGTAAAGATTCTGACCGAAGGTGTGTCTGTTTACCCCGCAGAAAAAGCGGTTGAAATGAAGGACGAAATCGATGTGATGATTCTTTGCGGCGGCAGTGCTACAGATTTACCTGTGCAGACCCCTGCCATGGCGGAGCTTTTCAATGTGGTAGATAGCTTTGATACCCACGCAAAAATTCCGGAGCATTTTGATGCAGTAGATAACAGTGCTAAAAAGAACGGGAAGATTGCCATGATTTCCGTTGGCTGGGATCCTGGAATGTTTTCTTTGAATCGTTTGTATGGGGGTGCGGTTTTGTCTGACGGCAAAGACTATACCTTCTGGGGCAAGGGCGTAAGCCAGGGCCATTCCGACGCCATCCGTCGGGTAAAGGGCGTGAAGGACGGAAAACAATATACCGTTCCCGTTGAAGCTGCACTGGAGGCGGTTCGCAGCGGAAAAAATCCTGAACTCACTACCCGCGAAAAGCATTTGAGAGAATGTTATGTTGTGGCAGAAGAAGGGGCAGATTTAAAACAGATTGAAACAGATATTAAAACCATGCCCAACTATTTTGCTGATTATGATACCACCGTTCATTTTATTTCCCAGCAGGAATTGGACGAGCAGCACAGCGGAATCCCTCATGGCGGATTTGTGATTCGCAGCGGAAGAACAGGAATCAATTTAGAACACCAGCACATTATTGAATATAGTCTGAAATTGGATTCCAACCCCGAATTTACTGCGTCTGTATTGGTAGCCTATGCCCGTGCGGCGTACAGAATGAACCAAGAGGGCATGAGCGGATGTAAAACGGTTCTTGATGTACCTCCCGCATATTTAAGTCCGAAAACAGGAGCAGAATTAAGAAAAGAATTACTGTAAGGGATGTAAAAATTGCCCGGACCGCAAAAAGACGGAAATGAGTAAATAGAAAACAACAAAAAACGATTGTATTTATAAAATGATAAAACAGGACGAAAAAGCTTTTCCGTCCTGTTTTTCTTTTTGCTATGAACAAACCTTCACCTCTCGGCGTACCTTTGTACGCCTTCGGGTAACCCTTCGGTTCAGTTTGCTCATTCCAAACAATTTTTCCTACCCCTTTCCCGATTGTATATGAAAAATAGTTACGAGGTCAATTTTCTGTCACCAACTTCCGAAAGGCGGGGAGTCGAAATAACAGAAGTGTTGCAATGAGGGTAAAGCATAACTCGGGGAGCATATAGGCACCATTGTAGCAAACAGAGTACCAAACTACATTCCATCCTTCGGGACACCAGACGGAAAACACAATGGAGCCGGAGATGAAGTGGGACAAAAACCGCAGTACCATGGCAAGGGAAATTCCCAAAATAACGCCTGTTGTTCCGTGGTTTCTAAAGATTCCCGCCATTCCCAAAATACCGTAGGCAAGAAGATAGTCAAAGATCAGACATCCTGTCCAGGTAAGAGGGGTCATTCCCCAGGACATGAGTCCCCCAAGGTCAATGAAAATCTGTACAAGGGCATACAAAAGGGAGGTAACAAAACCCCATTTGATACCATATCGTAAAGAAATCATGACGATCGGCAGCATGCTAAGGAGGGTGACCGACCCACCAAGAGGCATCGCCCATACCTTAATTAAGCTGAGGACGGAGGCCAGGGCAATCATCACACCGCTTGTGACCAATTTGGTTGTTTTGTTTTGTTGCATAAAAAACATCCTTTCCGCTCATTAAGTTTTCTTTTGACAGTTGAGCAATCTGCCAATAGAGAAATGAACGGAGAAAAGGGCTATGGAAAATAATTCCACAGCCCATAACAGCAACAATTATTTTCCCTACGTCGGCATTATCCGAATCAGGTACGCTAAACCTAGCATGGGTCGAACTCTTCAGAGTTCCTCTCAGCCTGTACCACAAGCTCCCCTATTCATTTCTATCGTCATTATATCATTTTTTTATAAGAAAGTCAAGTCATGGAAACGAAAATTGGAAAAAAATTAAATTGGTGATTTTTTTACGAAAAAGGGTTGAAAAAATTACAAAAATGTTGTATAATATAAAAACCAATTGATTTTTACTGCAGATAAAAATGATAGAAAACATTCTGTAGTTAAAAATAAAAAATTTAAGGAGGAAAGTAAAATGAAGAAGTTACTTTCAATTTTGTTGGTGCTGACTATGTTATGCTCTTTCTTTGTGGGCGTTTCAGCAGCAGAAAATGTCCTGTATGTTTCTCCCAACGGAAACGACAGCAATGCAGGAACAGTTTCCGCACCTCTGGCAAGTTTGGCAAAAGCTTGTGAGATTGCAGGGAACGGCACAACCATCTATATGATGGAGGGTGAGTACTTAGTAGAAAAAACAGCGGAAATTGCAAACAAAAAAGATTTGACAATCCGCAACTACAACGGCGGAAAGGTTACTTTGGTCGCAACCAATAAAATTGATAACAAATTATTGAAAAAAGTGACTGATACTGCTGTTTTGGACAGAATCGTAACCAAGGAAGCAAAATCCGGTCTGTATGAAATTGATCTGGCCGCAGCAGGAATCACCGAATATGGTTCTGTTCATATGCGCGGTATGGGTTATCCTACAGTACCCCATGATCCTCAGCTGTTGATTGACGGCAAAAGACAGACATTGGCAAGATATCCTGATAACGATTATCTGACCATCAGCGAAGTACTCAAAGAGTGCCCTGTTCGCAGATATGAAAAGAACCGTGAAATTTCTCTCTTTAAGGGAAAAGGATTCACTGTTCGTACCAATGATAAGAGATTGTCTAATTGGACCCAGGCAAAGGATATGTTTATCTTTGGTTACTTTATGCATGACTGGGCAGAAGCAACCCTTTCTTGTACCATTGATTTTGAAGACAAAAATGCAATCAGCACCGAATATCCCAGTGAATACGGTGTTGCAGCAGACAGACGGTTCTATTTCTTCAACTTGCTGGAAGAAATCAGTGTACCCGGAGAATGGTATCTGGATCGTGAAACAGGAAAGCTGTATGTTTACCTGACCGCAGCTATGGCTAAAGCCGATGTGGAATTTGCTACATTTGGTGCACCCTTTATTTCCATCGAAAACGGAACTAATGTAACCATTCAGGGCATTAACTTCTACAGCGGTTTGGATCTGGGTATCAGCATGAAGGGAAGCAAGAATGTATTGGTTCAGGATTGTAACTTCAGCGAAATATGCGGAAATGCAATTGTGATGAGCGACTGCTATGACTGTAATGTAAACTACTGTAACTTTACAAACCTGGGTGCAGGCGGTGTTAACATCAACTGTGGTGATAAGGAAACCCTGACCCCCGGTAATTGTGTTGTCAGCAACTGTGTATTCAAAGGATTCCAGAGAATTATCTCTAACGGTTACCCCGCGGTTCATTTGGAGGGTGTTGGTAATACCATATCCCACAATGAATTTTCTGATGCAGTAGCAATTGCTATCAGATACCAGGGCAACAACCATGTAATTGAATACAATGATATTTACGATGTTTGTAAGGACAATTCTGATACAGGTGCAATCTACACCGGTCGTCAATGGTCTGACCGTGGTAATGTAATTCGTTACAACTACATCCATGATATGAAGATGATTGATACTGTAACCGGTATGACCATGTGTGCAATATATCTGGATGACTGCCATTCCTCTACCGAAGTATACGGCAATGTATTCTATAATATCGAACAGATTGCTCTCTACGGCGGCGGAAGAAACAACACCTTTGAAAACAACCTGATGATTAACTGTTCTGAAGCATTCCGTCTGGATGAAAGAGGTTTGGGCTGGATGGCACAGGATTCTTCCACAGATGAGCTG
>JAZNYR010000242.1:0-4326 GCA_045594525.1 Clostridia bacterium
GTCCACTGAAATATGAATCATGGCAGAAGATTGCATGGTTTCTTCGTTGGGGGTTAATTCTCCCATGGTTTTGTAAAGTAAAACTTGAAAATGAGGAGTGAACTGACCCAAAAACTTTTTCACCAACAATTCAAAACTGGCGTCCGCTCCTTCAAATTGGTATCCCTCATGCTCCATTTCTTTAATCCGTTCCATCAGTTTGGCAATTTCGGGAGATTGTTTTGAAAATCCGGGAGCAATGGTTTTCAGTTTGTTAAGAAGAGTGGTTCTTCCTGCAAATTCTGACAATAAAAATTTCCGTTTGTTTCCCACAACAGAGGGGTCAATATGTTCAAAGGAGGAAGATACCTTCTGCACTCCGTCAGCGTGCATTCCTGCTTTGTGAGCAAATGCACTTTTTCCGGTATAGGGTGCATTGTGGGGCAGAGAAGTGTTGGACACTTCCGCAATCGTTGCAGCAGTTTTGGTTAATTTTTTCAAATCGTAGCCACAGTCAATACCGCATTTCAATTGCAGATTTGGAATAATAATGCTTAGATTTGCATTTCCGCACCGTTCTCCGTATCCCAAGAAGGTTCCCTGTACCATGGTGGCACCTGCCCGTACTGCTTCCAAAGAGTTGGCAACACCACATCCGCTGTCGTTATGAGTGTGAATTCCTACGGGAATGACAAATTGGTCAGAAACAATTTTTGTAATTTCATAAATGATGTGTGGCAGACTGCCACCGTTGGTATCACAAAGACACAAACTGTCTGCACCTGCATTTGCAGCGGCTTGCAGTACCTCGATAGCATATTCGGGGTTTTCCTGATAGCCGATAAAGAAATGTTCTGCGTCAAAAATAACCTCTTTTCCTTTTGCCTTCAGGAATAGAACGGAATCTGTTACTATCTGCAGATTTTCTTTCGGTGTAATCTGAAGCACTTGTGTCACCTGAGAAACGGAAGTTTTTCCGAAAATAACCACAACGGGAGTTTGTGCTTTAATCAATTTTTGCATTCCCTCGTCCTCGCCTGGCAATACATCTTTGCGGATGGTGCTGCCAAAGGCGCAAAGCTTGGCATTTTTTAATGGAATTTCTTTGGCACGCAGAAAAAATTCCATATCCTTAGGGTTGGAGGAGGGAGTTCCGCCTTCAATATAGGAAATTCCGAATTGATCCAAGGTTTTTAAAATATGCAGTTTATCCTGGACGGAGAAAGAAATTCCTTCACTTTGTGCTCCGTCACGCAGGGTAGAATCAAAAAATTGAATTTTTTTCATTGGCTCACCTCGTTAATAGCTTTATTATAACATAATTTTTTTCTCTTGTCTACCGAATTGTATGAAAAAAGGAAGTTTTGCGTATAGTAACAACAAAAAAAGGTGAAAGAAAATGAAAAAAAGCGGAGAACAGATTGCGGTCAGCGGAATTTTGCTGTTACTGGGAGCGGTTGTATTGGCACAGTTGTTTTTACTGCGGCCGGATACCCGCTCTGTTTTTACGGATGCAGATTTGTTTGAAGGTGCACCGGGGCTTACCGTAACCGAAAGAAGAGCCCAGCTTACTTTGGAAACGGACAGACAGGAACCGGGTGTTTGGGTGCTCATAAACGGGAAAAAACAACAAAGTTTTTATAACAAAAAGATTACAATTTCTGTACAGGAGCATAGCTTGATTCAGATAAAAGCAGAGGGAGTTAATCATGCTGTATCCGTTGCGGTTACTGGGATTTCGGATTTTGTAGAACGCAAAAATTTGAATTTAAAAGTGGAGGGTGAAGAAAATATTTTTACCATTGGTCGAATTTTATTTCAATAAACTACTTGCGTTTTTTCAAAAAATGTTGTATAATAGAACGGCACGGTAAATTTTATAAAACTTGTTTTGACAAAATTTCTGTTATTTTTCGGAGGTCTTAGGGTAGTTATGGCGAAAATTGCGATTGACGGGCCTGCCGGTGCAGGCAAAAGCACCATTGCAAAGGCTGTAGCAAAAGAATTAGGCTGGATTTATGTGGATACGGGTGCTATGTATCGGGCAATTGGTCTGGCAGCTTTAAGACAGGGGATTGTGATTAAGGAACAAATTCCTGAAATTGAGAAACTTCTTCCGCAAATAGAGCTGCGATTACGGCATGAAAACGGGAGTCAGAAAATTTTGTTAAATGGCGAGGATGTGAGCGAAGCAATTCGTACTCCGGAGGCTTCTGTTGCCGCATCTGATGTTTCTGCAATTCCTGCGGTAAGAGCAGCATTGCTTACCCAACAGAGGAGTATTGCAGAACAAGAAAATGTGGTGATGGATGGGCGTGACATCGGTACGGTTGTACTTCCGGATGCAGAAGTAAAGCTGTTTTTAACAGCGTCTGCTCGTGCACGGGCAGAGCGTCGGTGCAAGGAATTGCTGGAAAAAGGTCAGCAAGTAGAGTTTTCTGAGGTTTTAACAGATATTGAGTACCGAGATAAGCAGGATTCCGGCAGAGCAGTAGCTCCTTTGAAACAAGCGGAGGATGCAGTTTTGGTGGATACAACCGATCTGAATTTGGAACAATCCATAGCAGCTGTGCTGCGTCTTGTCCGGGAGAAACTGTAAAGAGGGTGTTGTCTTGTTTTACAAGATTGCAAAAATCTTTGTATGGTTATATTTAAGGTTGTTATTTCGTGTGGAAGTAAGAGGGAGTGTTCCAAAGACAGGAGCATATCTTATTTGCCCCAATCATACCAGTTATTATGACCCGGCTGTGGTAGCGGCGTTTTGTAACCGTCCTTTGACCTTTATGGCGAAACAGGAATTGTTTTCTTCTCCTTTATTCGGATGGTTAATCAAAAGTTTAGGTGCCTTCCCTGTCAATCGGGATACCAGCGGCTTAAGCGCTGTAAAAACCACCCTTTCTATTTTAAAACAGGAGAAAATCACACTGATTTTTCCGGAAGGAAAGCGAAACAAAACGGGCAGGAAAATTGCTCCCAAGGCAGGAGCGGTTATGATTGCGCAAAGAGCAAGGGTGCCCATTGTTCCGGTTGGAATTAAAAGTACATACCGTCCTTTTTCCAAACTTACAATTTCTTACGGTGAACCGATCACTTTTGAGGAGTATTACGGACAGCGGTTGGAGGCAGAACAGTTGGACAATCTTGCCAATCAGCTGATGGATCAGATTCTTATGCTGACGGAGGCGGAACAATGAAGCTGACGGTAGCAAAAACGGGCGGTTTTTGTTTTGGTGTAAACCGCGCAGTAGGAATTGTATATGAAAAGATAGAGCAAGAACAAAAAATTTGCATGTTAGGTCCTATTATTCATAATCCTCAGGTGGTAAAAGACCTGGAGGACAAGGGTGCGATAGTCATCAATTCCCTTGAGGAGGTACCGGATCAGGAAACGGCAGTGGTCATCAGAGCACACGGCGTTCCAAAATCCGCATACGACTTTATGGAACAGAAGGGCATTTCCTATATTGATACAACCTGTCCCTTTGTGAAGAAAATTCACAACATTGTGCAAGAGCACGAAGCTTTGGGGGAACAGATTGTGATTGTGGGGGACAGTACCCACCCGGAGGTAATCGGAATCAATGGCTGGTGTAATAACAAGGCTGTGATTTTAGATTCTCCGAAAACCGCAAAGGAAATGGATTTTTCAGGAAAACCCCTTTGCGTTGTGGCACAGACCACATTAAACAGAACACTGTGGGAGCAGATATTAAATGTCTTAAAACCTTGGCAACCAAATGTGTTTGATACCATTTGCAATGCTACAAAGGAACGGCAGACGGAAGCGAAAAATTTGGCGAAACAGTCGGATGCCATGATCGTTATTGGAGGAAAAAACAGCTCCAATACAAAAAAATTGGCGGATATTTGCCAAGAATTTTGTCCCACATATCTGATTGAACAGGCAGATCAGCTCCCTGATTTACCTGATGGAAACATTGGTATTACCGCAGGCGCATCGACACCTGCGCATATAATAAAGGAGGTTGTTCATAAAATGGCAACAGAAAACACATCAGCTCAGGCAGAATTGAATTTTGCAGATGAGTTGGAAAAATCATTCAAAACTTTAAATACAGGGGATATCGTAAGGGGGACTGTAATCAGTATTACGCCCACCGAGGTTTATGTTGATCTCGGCGCAAAATCTGATGGCTTTATCCCTGTGGGAGAATTGAGTGAACACCCGGACATCCGTCCGGAAGACATCGTGAAAGTCGGCGAAGAAATTGAAGTATTCGTTGTTCGCGTAAACGATGTGGAGGGCACCATTCAGCTGTCCAAGAAAAAGGTAGCCAGCATTCAGGGTTGGAAAGAAATTGAACAGGCTATGGAAGAAAAGAAGGA